>PEUI01000206.1:7749-9682 GCA_002785585.1 Lysobacterales bacterium CG02_land_8_20_14_3_00_62_12 | reverse complement strand
CCAGCGTGGCTTCAGCGCGACCGGCATGAAGCCGGTGGCCAGCGGTGCCCAGTGGCAGAACGGCGCTTGGTGCAACGATGATGTCGAACAGTTGCGCGCGTGTTCCTCGTTGCCGCTGGCGGAACGTGAACTGATCAATCCGTATGCGTTACGCGCGCCGATCGCGCCGGAGTTGGCAGCGCGCGAGCAGCACACCAAGATCTCCCTGCGCCGCTTGCGGGCAGCGCACCGGGCGTTGGCAGCGCACGCCGACTGGGTGGTGGTCGAAGGCGTCGGCGGCTGGGAAGTGGTTTTTACTGACGAGTATATGCAGGCCGATCTGGTGCGCTCTTTGAAGCTGCCGGTGATCCTGGTCGTCGGCATCCGCCTCGGTTGCATCAACCATGCCTTGCTGAGCGCACGCGCGATCCGTGGCGACGATTGCCGTTTGCTCGGCTGGATTGCCAATCACATCGACCCGGAGATGGCGGCGACCAACGCCGTGGTGGCGAACCTGGCCGAGCGCTTGCCGGTGCCGCTGTTGGCCGAACTGCCATTCGGCCGCGAGCCCAGCGAGATGGCGCCGCGGCTGGCCGCGACGATGGCGGCGATGGCGGCGGCATCGGTGCAGTGAGGAGCGCGGAAACGGCTGCGGAAACGGCTGCGGAAACGGGTAATAGGTTGGCGCTTATCGCCAACCTATGGGTTTTGTGTTGGGCTGCTTGCGCCCAGCGTCGCTTGCACCAACGGTTCCAGCAATTGCTGGCGCCAGCGCGTGCAGTCCGGCGGCCAAGTGCCAAGGCGGGCGCGGGCTTCGAGCAGGCGGCGGCTACACAGGGTGCTGGATTCCAGTGCCAACGCCGCTGCCAGCGCATCGATTTGTTCGCGCGCCTGGCGTAGGGCGTTTTCGGTTTCCCGATCCAACGGCGCCGGTGCTGGTTGAAATGGTGCGCCGGCTTCGGCGCTGGCGAGCAGATCGATCACTTCACCGACCTGGCGCCGTGGAAATGCCCGGCAATTGGCCAGCTTGCCGAGCAGCTCCGGCCCGGATCGTGGCGGGTTTTGGGCAATATCGATCGCGGTTGCGTTGTCCAGCACCCAGGAACGCGGCCGGTCAGTGCTGCGGGCGGTGCGCTCGCGCCATTCGAGTACTGCTACCAGTCGCACTTGCGCCGCCAGCGGCAGCTTGTAGGCAGCGCGAAACTCGTGGTGCGGGTTGGCCGAAGGCAGCAACTCGTAGCCAGCGGCAATTTGCCGCTGGCCGTCTTGCCACAGCCAGTCCATGCGGCCGAGCCGATCCAGCCGATCACCGAGACGATCACACAGCGCTTGCAGATGGATCACATCATCGGCCGCGTAGTCGATCTGTTCGGCCGACAATGGCCGCTGCAGCCAGTCCGAACGGGTCTCGCTCTTCGCCAAACTCACGCCCAATTCCGACTGCACCAGCTTTTGATAAGCGAGCGAACTGCCCAGTCCCAACAAGGCGGCGGCAATTTGCGTATCGAACAGCGCCGTTGGGGCGTGCTCGGTCAGCGGCTTGAGGGCAACCAGGTCCTCGCTGGCACTATGCATCAGCCAGGGACGACCGTTGCCAAGCACCCGACCGAGATCGCCGAGGTCAGCGAACGCCAGCGGGTCGATCAGCACATTGCGTGCGGGCAGTGCCACCTGGACCAAAGCCAGCTTTGGCCAAAACGTGCGCACGCGTTCAAACTCGGTATCGAGCACGTGCATCGGCGACGCCTGCATCGCCTCCAGCACTTGCGTCAAACTGACCCGATCATCAATCCATTGCGGCACTGGTGTTGCCTCCGTGAGTACTGTGTGGCTATGTTGTCGGCAGTGTAGTGACAAGTGATCGATATCCATGCTGCAGCGTTCCCAACGCAAGGAATTATTTGGCGCCATCGTTGGCGTCGGTCTGCTGTTGTTTGCCATGGCTTGGCGCTGG
>PEUI01000206.1:2526-7689 GCA_002785585.1 Lysobacterales bacterium CG02_land_8_20_14_3_00_62_12 | reverse complement strand
GCCAACCCCAGCAGCGACGCCGTCGATGCCGAAATGAGCGCGCCGATCCCGCTCGATCCCGCCCAACAGCAGCGCGTCGAGCAACTGCTGGCGCAGGCGGTCGCGGCCATGAAAGCCCGCCGCTGGCTGGAGCCCAGCAACGACAACGCGCTGGATTGGTATCTGCAGGCATTGACCATTGCCCCGCAGCAGGCGGCCGCACGCTCTGGCCGCGATGCCGTATTGGAGCTGCTGTTCCAGCAAGCCGACCAAGCGCTGGACGAGGGCGATGACAGTGCCGCCAACGAATTGATCGGCGCGCTCAACCAGCGCCAGCTGGCTGATCCACGGGCCACCGAACTGGCGCGTCGGCGCAAATTGCTCGATGCCATCCGGCCGCTGCTCGCCGAAGCGGCGAGCCGTCTCGCGGCCGGGCAGTCGTTTGAACCCGCCGATGCCAGTGCGGTGTCGATCTATCACACCGTGCTGGCGCTGGATGCGCGCAATCAATCGGCACTGAAAGGTTTGGCCAGCCTCGAAGCCGGTTTGCTGGATCGCGCGCTGGCGGTGGCCGCCGACGAAAACTTCAGCACCGCCGAGACCCTGCTGACGGCGGCGGCGGCTCTACTGCCGGGTTCCAGCGCCTGGGCCAGAGCCCGCAAGCAGGTCGATACCCTGAAACATCGCCGCGCCGAAGATCTGTTGACCCGCGCCGATACCGCATTGGCGGCGCGTGACATCGCCACGGCGAAGGATTTGCTGGCCAGTGCACAAACCCTCGGCGCCACTGCCGAAGACACCGCCGCGCTCGAACAAATGCTTGCCAACGCCAGTTTGTATGCCAACTACCAACCCGGCGAGAGCTTCCGCGATGCCTTCAAGGACCGCAGCGGCGAGACGCCGACGATGGTAGTGATCCCGGTCGGCAGTTTCCGCATCGGCGCCGCCGATAGCGAAGCCGGGCGCCAGACCAGTGAAGTGCCACAACGCTTGCTCGCCATGCAGACGCCGTTTGCCATCGCCAGCACCGAAGTGACGGTCGCCGAGTTCCGGCGTTTTGTGCGTGATTCGGGCTACGTTACCGTCGCCGAAAAAACCCACAGCTCGATTTATTACGACGAGGCCAGCGGGCGCATGGCCGAACGCCAGCAGATCGATTGGCGCAATGACTACATCGGCGGCAAAGCCCGCGCCAACGACCCGGTGGTGCACGTCGCCTGGCTCGATGCCGAAGCCTATGCCGCCTGGCTCGGAGAAAAAACCGCGCTGGCCTACCGCTTGCCGTCGGAGGCGGAGTTTGAGTACGTGCTGCGTGGCGGCAGCCAGAGCGCCTATCCCTGGGGCGATGGGATGCCCGACAAGGTGTTCGGCAATCTCACCGGCGACGCGGATCGCTCGCGCAGCAAACGCGGTTGGGACAAGGCGCTGCCGCATTATCGCGATGGCTATTGGGGCCCGGCGCCGGTGGCGCAGTTTGCGGCCAACCCGTTTGGCGTCTTTGATTTGGTCGGCAACGTCTCTGAGTGGGTGGCCGATTGTTGGCACGAAAATTACCTGCGCGCGCCCACCGACGGTCGCGCCTGGGTCAATCGTGGGTGTGAACAACGGGTGGTCCGCGGATCGTCCTGGGGCAGTGCGCCAGAACAGTCGCGCTCGGCTTATCGCAGCAGCGCCAGTGCTGACACTCGCAGTGCCCGCACCGGCTTTCGCGTGGTGCGGGCGTTGTGATCGCCATTACATTCGGAACACGCCGAAGCGATTGGGTTCGATCGGCGCATTGAAACTTGCTGACAGCGCCAAGCCCAACACCCGCCGGGTATCGGCCGGGTCGATCACGCCGTCGTCCCAAAGTCGTGCGCTGGCATAGTACGGATGGCCCTGGTGTTCGTACTGCGCACGGATCGGCGCCTTGAATTGTTCCTCGGCGAGCTGGCTCCAATCGCCACCGGCGGCTTCGATGCCATCGCGCTTGACCGTGGCCAATACCGACGCCGCTTGTTCGCCGCCCATGACGCTGATGCGCGCATTCGGCCACATCCACAAAAAGCGCGGCTGATAACCACGTCCGCACATCGCGTAATTGCCGGCGCCAAAACTGCCGCCAATAATCACCGTGAACCTGGGTACGTGCGAACACGCCACCGCCGTCACCATTTTGGCGCCGTCCTTGGCGATACCGGCGTTCTCGTACTTTTTGCCAACCATGAAGCCGGTGATGTTCTGTAGAAACACCAGCGGGATGTTGCGCTGGTTGCAAAGCTCGATGAAGTGCGCGCCTTTCAACGCCGACTCGGCAAACAGAATGCCGTTGTTGGCGATGATGCCGACCGGATAACCGTGAAGATGGGCGAAGCCACAAACCAAAGTCTTGCCGTAGCGCGCCTTGAACTCCTGAAAATCGGAGCCATCGACCAGCCGCGCGATGACCTCGCGGATGTCGAACGGTTGCCGCGTGTCGCGCGGCAAAATGCCGTAGATTTCCTGGCTCGGGTAGGCCGGTTCCCGGCTTTCGATAACCGCCACCGGCAACTGTTTGCGGCGATTGAAATGCGCCACGATGGCGCGGGCGATGGCCAGCGCATGGGTATCGTTTTCGGCAAAATGATCGGTAACGCCGGAGACGCTGCAATGCACCTCGGCGCCGCCGAGCGATTCGGCATCGACCACCTCGCCGGTGGCGGCTTTCACCAGCGGCGGGCCGCCGAGAAAAATCGTGCCTTGTTCGCGCACGATGATCGATTCGTCACACATCGCTGGCACGTAAGCGCCGCCGGCGGTACACGACCCCATGACCACGGCGATCTGCGGAATATTCTGTGCCGACAGCCGTGCCTGGTTATAAAAAATGCGACCGAAATGCTCGCGATCTGGAAACACCTCGTCTTGCAGCAGCAAAAACGCCCCGCCGGAATCGACCAGATACAGACAGGGCAGATGGTTCTCGGCAGCGATCTCTTGCGCGCGCAGATGCTTCTTCACCGTCATCGGAAAATAGCTGCCGCCTTTGACGGTGGCGTCGTTGGCAACGATCACTACCTCTTGACCGTGGACCCGGCCGATGCCGGTGACCAAACCGGCCCCCGGGGCCTGGTCGGCGTACATGCCATGGGCGGCCAGCGCGGACAGCTCCAGAAACGGTGAACCCGGATCGAGCAGGCCACGAATGCGCTCACGCGGCAGCAATTTGCCGCGCTCGGTATGTTTTTTGCGCGCTTTCTCGCCGCCGCCCGCTGCCGCCAGCGCGGTCTGCTCGTGCAGATCGCGTACCTGCGCCAACAGCGCCTCCGCGTTGGCCTGAAACGACGCGGAATGAAGATCAACCTGGCTTTCGATACGGGGCATAGGTTTCAGAGGACAGAAGACAGAGGACAGAAGACAGAGGACAGAAGACAGAGGACAGAAGACAGAGGACAGAGGACAGAGGACAGAGGACAGAGGACAGAAAAAAGCAGAGGCGAAAAGCGCGAATCGGAAGGCGGAACAACGAAAGCGAAAAGCACGAAGACGTGGCGCAGCAGTACCGCAACCGCGGCGCCGAGCGCAGAGGGTAATGCATGCGGCGCCGGGAGCACAGCGGCGGCAAGCCGCCGCACTCCAAAATGACCGCGCTTCGAAGTAGTGGCGCGGTTTGTGGCTTGAGGGCTTTGGCGCTTTCGATGAGGGTGTAGCCGATGGCGGCGGCTTCACCGCCGTTTTCGCTGCCGGCGAACAACCAGTTTTTGCGACCGAGGGCGACGTAAGCGCAGGGCGCGTTCGGCGGCGCTGTTGCTGATCGAGCCCAGGGATGGGCGAGGTAGGCCGCGTCGGGAACCGGCGGCCGACGAGCCCAGGGATGGGCGACGAGCCCAAGGATGGGCGAGGTAGGCCGCGTCGGGAACTGGCGGCCGACGAGCCCAGGGATGGGCGAGGTAGGCCGCGTCGGGAACTGGCGGCCGACGAGCCCATGGATGGGCGAGGTAGGCCGCGTCGGGAACTGGCGGCCGAGACGCAGCGGACGTCATCCAGAGCGTTGCGACACTTGGTCCACTTCTTGCTCTCTATTCCATGAAACCGTGACGTATTGCTCTCTACATGATCTTGACGAGAAAGCACGATAAAGACATGGGCTTGCTAGACCTCAGCATTGTATATACACTTCTCGTTCCCTGGGCCTGAGGATGAACTTTGGCAATCATCATTCCCGAACCAATTCTGGCGAAGATCGGAACTGCCAGCCATGGGAACGTATCCAGGAGGGAAGTAGAGGAATGTTTCTTCAACAATGCAGGACGCTATGCCACCGATACGAGACCGGAACACCGGTCTCACGGCGGAAGCCCAACGTACTGGTTTGTCGCCGAAACAAACCATCGTAGGCTGCTAAAGATCATGTTCGTGCGTGATGGACAAGACATCCATTTGAAGAGCGCCTACCCGGCCGCAGTTCATGTAGCAGAGTTGTTCAATAGAAAAACGAAGTGATCCGGCAATTATTACTAGGAGAATTGAGATGAGCATGAACACCACGACGCCCCAGCCCGAGAATTGGGAGACGCTTGACACGGACCTTGACGAGTCTGTCGTTGGTGTTGCCACGGCTGAGCAAGAAACGGCCATTGACGACGCTTTGGAACTGCAGATGATCTCAATTCGTTTGCAAAAGTCGTTGATCAACCAGCTGAAGCTCATCGCTGAATTTCACAAGGTCGGGTATCAGCCGCTGATTCGCGATCTGCTCAATAGGTTCGCGAAGTCAGAGACTCGCGACATTTTGGTTAAGCTCGAAAAGTCGTCTGCTGAGCAGCCCAAGATGAAAGCTGTAGACGAGTTTTTTGCGCGTGAGCATGCGTCTAAGAAGTGCGCTTAAATCGGTAGATGTCGCCGCGACGAAGAAGCCCCGCACAAGCGGGGCTTCTTGTTTCTGGCACTCTGCACTGCTACGCATGCGAAATGCGGCAGGCGGCTATATTTCAGACTGATGCAGTGCCTTCCGGTTGCGGTGCTGGATGGCGTTGGCAGCGAGCGCAAGGCGAAAAAAAACCGCCGGGCGAACCCGGCGGTTGGATTACGCAGCGAAGCGCTGATTACTGCTTCGGGGCTTCTTCCGCCGGAGCGGCGTCGGTGGCAGCAGCGTCGGCGGCATCGGTGGCAGCAGCGTCGGCATCGGTGGCAGCAGCGGCGGCGTCGTCGGTGGCAGCAGCAGCG
>PEUI01000206.1:0-2404 GCA_002785585.1 Lysobacterales bacterium CG02_land_8_20_14_3_00_62_12 | reverse complement strand
ACCGCCGCAAGCGGCGAGCGAAGCGGCGAGCAGAGCGATCAAAGCGAGTTTGTTCAGTTGCATGTGGATCTCCAAGGAGTGAAGTGAATTGCGTTCGACCCATTCTTCCCCGACGACTGGCCTGTCGCTTGAGGTAAGAGCGAAAAACGGTCGGCGGTGATGGTACATCGGCCAAAGGCAAAAGTAAGACGAATTATGGCAATTCTATGGCAAGGGCAGTGGCCTCGCCACCACCGATGCACAACGACGCGACGCCCCGCTTCTGGCCGCGCTGCTTGAGTGCATGGATCAAGGTAACCACCAGACGGGCGCCACTGGCGCCAATCGGATGCCCCAGGGCGCAGGCACCGCCGTGGACGTTGACCCGCGCCGGATCGAGTTTCAATTCGCTGATCGCGGCCATGGTCACGCAGGCAAACGCCTCGTTGATCTCGAACAGGTCGACATCGGCTACCGACCAGCCGATTTTCTTCAGCAGCCGATCGATCGCGCCGACCGGTGCGGTGGTAAACCATTCGGGCGCCTGCGAGAACGTGGCGTGACCGACGATCCGTGCCAGCACTGCGTGGCCTTGCGCCTCGGCCGCTGACGCCCGCATCAGAATGGTGGCGGCGGCGCCATCGGAAATTTTCGAAGAACTGGCGGCGGTGATGGTGCCGTCTTTGGCGAACGCCGCACGCAGTGTGGCCACTTTGGCAAGATCGCAGCGCGCTGGTTCTTCGTCGCTGGCGACGATGACATCGCCCTTGCGTCCTGCCACGGTGACCGGCGCAATTTCATCGGCAAAGCTGCCATCACGCGATGCTGCCAAGGCGCGCCGTACCGATTCACTGGCAAAGGCATCCTGGCTGGCGCGGGTAAAGCCGAGCTTGGCGACACACATTTCGCCAAACACGCCCATCGCCTGCCGGTCGTAAGGATTGACCAAGCCGTCGTGGGCCATGTGGTCGATGACCTCAAAATTGCCGTAGCGATAGCCGCTGCGACTGCCCGGCAACAGATGCGGCGCATTGGTCATCGATTCCATTCCACCGGCCACCACCACGGCGGCACTGTCGGCACGGATCAAATCGTGCGCGAGCATGATCGCCTTCATTCCGGAGCCGCAGACCTTGTTGATCGTGGTGCAGCCAGCGGCCATCGGCAGGCCCGCCGCCAGCGCCGCCTGCCGCGCCGGCGCCTGCCCCAAGCCAGCGGGTAGCACACAACCCATAATCACTTCATCCACGGCATCGGCGGCCAGTCCGGATTGCGCCAGGGCGGCGCGAATGGCGGTGGCGCCCAACTGCGGCGTGGCGACACCGGTGAATTGTCCCAGCAGGGACCCAATGGCGGTGCGCTTGGCACCGACGATGACGATGGCAGCAGACATGGTGAACTCCAGCAAAGCAACCGGGAACGGCCCCCGATTATCACTGCCGCCGATGCTGGCGGCAAACGCGCCGCCCAGACGGCGCTGTTTTAGCGCTTGGTGCGGGCGCCTGCCGGTGGCAATGTGGCGGAGGCCGCGCTAGGTTTAGCGCATGGCTGCCCACCCACTTTCCCAGCAAGCGGTTTTGCGCCACGCACCGTTGGCGCGCGTCGGCGGCGGCGCGGGAATGCTGCTGCTGACGATCTTGCCGCTGGCGGCGACCGCGGCCGATTTCGCGGGTGTGCGGCATTGGTGGGTCGGCTGGGGGGTGCTCAGCCTGCTGGGCGTGGTCGGGGCGTGGTGGTGGCTGCAACGACGCCTGGCCCGCAGCACGCGCCTGCTGGCGGCCGCCGAACGACTGCGCACCAGCGAGGAGCGGCTGAGTTTGGCGCTGGAGGCTTCCGGCGACGAAATCTGGGAAGTGGACATGAGCGTCAACCTGCTGCGTCGGGTCGTGCCGCAACTGGATTTGCGCCTGCCGCACAACGATGCACCGCTGCCGATCACGGCGATCTTCGAGGCGATCCATCCGGCGGATCAGCAGATCGTGCGGGCCATTTTCAGCGACTTGCTCAAGGGGCGCAGTGAACAGCTCAAGGCCCGCTACCGAATGGCGTTGGCGGACGGCGGCTGGTTGTGGGTGCTTTGCTACGGCAAGGTTACCCGTCGCGATACCAGCGGCCGGGCGTTGCGGATGAGTGGGGTATCCCGCGATATCAGCGAGTTGATGGAACAAGAAGAAGCGCTGCAGCAGATCAATCATGATCTGGAACATCGCGTCGATAGTCGCACCCGTGATTTGCGCCTGGCCAACGATCACCTGCGCTGCACGGTGGATGACCTGCGGCAGGCGCAGCGGCAGTTGGTGGAGTCAGAAAAAATGGCCGCGCTGGGCGCGCTGGTCGCTGGCGTCGCGCACGAAATCAACACGCCGCTTGGGGTTGGCGTCACCGCCGCGTCGCACCTGCAAACCGAATCCAGACGCATCCAGAG
>PEUI01000094.1:5906-7798 GCA_002785585.1 Lysobacterales bacterium CG02_land_8_20_14_3_00_62_12 | reverse complement strand
GCTCGATCACCCGCCGACCGACACCGGTGACTCAGCACCGCATCGTGTGTTCAACCTGGGCAAGCAGCACCCGGAACAACTCGGCCATTTCATTGATCTGCTGGAGGCGGCGGTCGGCCGTCCGATCACGCGGAAATACCTGCCGATGCAGGCCGGTGACATGGTGGAAACCATGGCCGATAGCCAACGCGCCGAACGCGAACTCGGGTTCGCCCCGCGCGTCGCCATCGAACAAGGGCTGCCAGAATTGGTCGAATGGTGCCGCCGTTACGACAGCGCTGCCGCCTTGAACCACGGAGCGGTTGATGGCTGACCCCGAACTCTCTGTGGTCGTGCCAGTGTTCAATGAGCGCGGCAATGTGGCGGCGCTGATCCAGGAGATCGTCGCGGCCTTGCGCGGCCAGATCGCCTTCGAAGCCGTGTTCGTCGATGATTCCAGTAGCGACGACACCCTCGCCGTGCTCAAGGACTGTCAGCGCCGCACGCCGGAGTTGCGCGTACTCCATCAGCAACGTCGCTGCGGCCAAAGCACCGCGGTGCGCAATGGCGTGAAAGCCGCGCGCGGCGCTTGGATCGCCACCCTTGATGGCGATGGCCAGAACGATCCGGCGGACATTGCCAAACTGCTGGCCGAGCGCGCGCAGCATCCGGCCACGGTCAAACTCTACGCGGGATGGCGGGTGGCGCGCCGGGACAGCTTCAGCAAACGCCTGGCGTCGCGGATCGCCAACGCCATTCGCTCGCGCCTGCTCAATGATGAAACCCCGGATACTGGCTGCGGTATCAAGCTGTTCCCGCGCGACGTGTTTCTCGATCTGCCGTATTTCGATCACATGCACCGCTATTTGCCGGCGTTGATCCGGCGCGCCGGCTGGCAAACAGTGAGCGTGCCGGTGCACCATCGCCAACGCGCGACCGGCGCGTCCAAATACAACAACCTCGGGCGCGCCTGGGTCGGCCTGGCCGATCTGCGCGGCGTCGGCTGGCTGCTCCGGCGCAACCAGCAAACCGCCATTGAGGAGATCGAACGCTGATGGATGAGACCATCGCCTGGCTGGCCTGGACCGGCCTGGTCGTCACCCCATGGAAACTGATCGGTTACACCGGCGCGCTGATGTTCGGCGGCCGCTGGCTGGTGCAATTTGTCGCCTCGCGGCGCGCTGGCAAACCGGTGATCCCGCGACTGTTCTGGTACATGAGCGTGGTCGGCAGCTTGATGACTTTGTCGTATTTTTTATTTTCGGCCAAGCAGGATTCGGTCGGCGTGCTGCAAAACTTGTTCCCGGCCTTTACCGCCCTGTACAGCCTGTATCTGGACATTAAGCATCGCGGCTGGCGGCGTGATCGGGCAGCGCATTGATCGGCAACAGCGTAGCCCGGATCCAGCGTAGCCCGGATGAAGCATTGATCGACCGCACCCGCCAGCGCGGCGCCAGCACCGCGCCGACCGCTGCCGCCGCCTGCATTCCGGGCTCGCGTCGCGCCGGTACATCGCATTACACTTGAAGCATGAACAAAGAACGCATCATCGCCACCGCCGGACTCAGCGACGAGCAAGCCGCGCTGCTGCGGCTGCTGGTGCGCCAGGCGGGCAAGTCGCTCAATGAACAATGGCGCTGGGGCACCGAGATCCGCGCCGATTTGCTGGTGGTCGATCCGAATAGTTTCTCCGGCCACATGGCCCGCACCCGCGCCCAGGCCAGCGGCATGCGCTGCGCCATTTTGTGCGATGCCGATTACCCGGAGCAAGACGGCCTGATCCTGCGCGAGCCGCTGAAGCTCGACCAGGTGATTGCCGTACTCACCCAGGCGACCCAGTTGACGGTGGCGTTGACGCCGCTGGCGCCGGTCGATGACGAGTTTTATTTTCGCGATCTGGCCAGTTTCGGCGA
>PEUI01000094.1:0-5790 GCA_002785585.1 Lysobacterales bacterium CG02_land_8_20_14_3_00_62_12 | reverse complement strand
CGGGAGCGGCCGCCAGCCCGGGTATCGACGAAATACTCAAGGTCGAAGCGCAAAAAAGCGCCGAATCCCCGATCAAGAAAATGCGCCTCGAGGCCGATACCAGCATCGCCGCGACCACCACGCAATCGGCGCGGTCACAGATGCGCAGCGACGACGCCCGCCCCGGCCTGCAACGCACCGCGACGCCGAGCAACGACAGCCCCAATATCCGCCGCGTGCAGGAAGTCGACCAGAGCGAGCACTCGATCCGTGACTATCTGGATGGCAAAGCGACCATCACCACGCCCTCGCAAATTCAACTCGGTTCCGCCCCCACGCTGACCTTGGACCCCAAGAATCAGGTGTTCCATGCGGCCGGCGGACTATCGACCTTGAGCCCCTATTGCAGCCGCGTGCTGCCCAGTCGCGATTGGAAAATGTGCAGCACGCGCGAGCTTTCGCAATTGCGGGACAGCGAACCGGCGCGGCCGTATGCGGAGCTGATCTGGCTGCAATGCCTGTTGAAGGGCAATGGCCGTCTGGCCGCGCACCTGGACCCCGGCGGCAGCTACCGGCTCAAGGCCACGGTTTCGGCAGAGACCGATTTCCGCCATCACGGCGCCATCATCCAGCACATGCAGAAGCTGGCGCGGATCAACGAAATTGCCGCCGATGCCGGCACCGACATGGATTCGGTGTTCAACCTGATCAACGCCTACGACGCCATCGGCATGATCGAGTGGACGCCGCGCCAGCGCCGCCAAACCGGCGAGCAGCCGGCGGTTCCCGACAAGCCCAGCCTGTTGGGCAAACTCGGGCTGCGCTTCCGCAAAAAATAAACTCGGTCGATCCGGCCACCCCGAAAGGTGGCGCGGGTCGGCTTGCTGCCGCGATTTTCCAGCCTTGCCATGATCGAGTTTTATCCGCAAATCAAAGCCGTGCATGTGGTCGCCATTGGGTTGAGCGGCGGCTTGTTTGCGTTGCGCGGGGCATTGGTTTTATTGGGTGTGCGCTCAGCGATGGCGGCACCGGTGCGCGCGTTAAGCATTGCCATCGACACGGTGCTGCTGACCGCCGCTTTGATGCTGCTGACGATACTGAAACTCAACCCGTTCCAGGTGCCGTGGCTCGGTGTCAAGCTCGGTCTGTTGTTGGTCTATATCGTGTTGGCCAGTTTTGCGCTGAAGCGCGCCCAGGGCCGCGCCCGACGCGCCAGGTTTTATGTCGCCGCCCTGCTCTGCTACGGTTTTATGGTCAGCATCGCGCGCAGTCACCAACCTTGGGGGTTGCTGTCAACGCTGCTGCGCTGAAGTGGTGCCGGCGGGCGCGGCTGCCGGCGCGATGACCACGGCCGACGGGCATTGCACGGCGCGGCGGGAGGCGTTGGCGCCCGCTACCACGTAGGCGGTGCCGACCGCGGGCAACCGCAGCGACAACGGCAGCATGCTGCCGTGCAGTCGCCAATCGTAGATTTGCGTGAAGGCCAGTACCCGCGCCACGTATTCGCGGGTTTCTTTGAACGGCATGGTCTCGATGAATAGATCGGTTGGCAGTTGCCCGCGCGCCGCCAGCCAGGCCTTCACCCGATGCGGACCGGCGTTGTAGGCGGCAGCGACCAGCCACGGCGACTGCTGAAAGCGCTTGCCCTCTTCGGCCAACTGGCGGCTGCCAAGGCGCAGATTGAGCGCCGGATCGAGCAGCGCATTGCTGTTGTTCACGCGCACGCCCTCAAGCGCGGCCACCCGGCGTGCAGTCGGCAGGATCAGTTGCATCAGGCCATAAGCGTTGGCGCTGGAGCGGGCGTCTTCGACCCAGGCGCTTTCCGAGCGGATCAGGCCAAGCACGTAAGCTGGATCGAGCTGCAGGCGCTGGGCCAGGGTCTCGATCTCGCTGCGGTAGGCGAGCGGAAAGCGCAGCTCGTAAAGCGCTTGATCCGCGGGCGCCGTGAGCGCGAACGGCGCCCGATCAAACCAGGCTTGCTGATCGGCGATGGCGACCACGGCGCGGCGGTCTTCACCTTGCAACCGTGCCAGCAAATAGTCCCACTGTCGGCGCGCTTGCCGGGTCATGCCCAGCGTGCGGAACTCGAGCGCTTGCAGCAAGCCGGGATAGCGGGCGAGCAGGGTCTTCAAATCCGCTTTCGGCGTGGCGATGGCACACAGCGAATACGGGCTATGCAAATGATCGGCGCCGAGAAACCCATGAAAACTCGGGGAGGTCGCCAGCTCCCGCCAGACCGCGGCCGCCGCGCTACCGGCGCCGTTTTCATCGAGCATGCGGGCACGCCAATAGCGCCAGCGCGGCTCCGCTTGCTGGCTGGCGTCGAGCCGATCCAACGCCTGCAACGCGGCGCTGAAATCGCGCCGCGACAGCGCCTCGCGCACCCGCCATTCGCGACTCAGGGCAGAATCTCGCGTCGCTGGAATAAGCTTCAGCCAGTCGGCGGCATCAGCTTCGTAAGCATTCGCCCGATACAGCGCAATGGCATCGAGCATGCGTGCCCGCGCTTCGACACGGAAGTGAAAGCGTGGCGTCAATTCTTGCCACAAACTGGCCGCCAAGGCGTGATCGCGACGGGCGATCCGCGCCACCGCATACGACAGCGCGCGGCGATGCGCGGCGTCGTCCGGCCAAGACTTGAAATGGCGGCGCGCCAGCAACGGATCGTTCAACAGCTCGGCCATGTGTTGCACGGCCAGGCGCTCAGCCACGGACAACGGCAGCGCCAGTTGCCGCGCGAAACTGGCGTGGCCGTTCAGTGCACTCAAGCCGATGCGTTCCCAGGTGAGCGCCGCGCCCAACTGGCCGTTGCTGCGCATCCAGGCAAACACCGGATTGCAAGCGCCCGGCAGCGAACCCGGGTGCAACCAGAGGCCACGCGTGGTCTGCTTCAGCTCCGGGCTTTGCTCACCGCTCTCGATGCGTGCTTGCGCGATCCGGCAACGGGTATCGGTGTCGCTGTGGCGAAAGTCCAGGGCCAGCAAATCTTTCCAGCGGCCGACTTGGGCATAGCGATCCGCGAGCACGGCGCGCAGCGCATCAGCCGGATAGCTATCGCCATATTGCCGAACGTAGGCCTCGATCCGCTCGCTATCCGGATGCGCCGCAGCCATCAGCCGCTGATATTCCAGCCAGGGTAGCAAGGGATAGGTGGCGAGCGAATTGGCGAACTGCGACCAATCTTTACCCTGTTCTGCCAGCCGACTGGCGCTCGCAAAATCCTTGCGTTGCAGCGCCAGATCGGCGCGGGCCGCCGTGGTCAGGCACAGCGTCAGCAACAGACTGCGCAAAAACTTTTTCGGCAAGGAATCGCTCATCGTCGCATTGTAACGATGGCGGCGCGGACTTTTGGTGTCGCGCTGCGGGCGGGCTCAGGGCGCCTTGGTGTCCGCCACCAAGGCCGCCAGCGGCAGATCAATTTCGGCGGCTACTGGCAGGTGATCGGAGACATGCAAGGGCAGCACTTCGTAGCGACACAGCCGCAACGCCGGGGTCAACAGAATCTGGTCGATGCAGCGCTCCGGCTCCCAGGCCGGATAGCTCGGCAGGTGCGGCGCCGCCCGCAGACGGGTGTGCAAAAACAGCGGCCGCAGCGCCACCGCATCCGGCTCGCAATTGAAATCCCCCATCACGATCACATGCGGGTCATTGCCGATCACTTCGACCAGGTATTCGATCTGCCGTTGCCGCGCTTTTGGGGTCAACGCCAGATGCGCCACAAACAGCCGCAGCGCCGCCGCGTGCACACCAAAACGCAACTCCAACGCGCCGCGACCGGGAATACGTCCGGGCAATCGGTGCGCCAATACCGCCGTTGGCTCCAGCCGTGATAGTGCACCATTGCCCGGCGCCGCCACGGTCAATGCCCGATTGCGCTGATGGCTCCAGAACGGAAACCCGGCGGCTTCGGCCAACCACTCCACTTGATGCCGAAACCCCGAACGCACACTTTGGGCGTCGGCCTCTTGCAAGGCCACCAAGTCATAGCGGTGGGCGAGTTTCGCCACCGCCTCCAGATTGACTTGCTTGTCCCGATTGGGCAGCACCGTTTGCCAGCCGCGCGTCACGTATTCGCGCGCCCTCGCCGTGCGCGCACCGGCCTGAATATTGAAGGTCAGCAATTTGAGGGTGCGGGTGGTGTCGGTAGCGGCCATGCGGCTAGCTTAGGCGATCTGGCTGGGAGCGGCGTGTTGGATCGGCGCGGCCAAGGTTGTCATCGAACCGCGACGCTGAAAGGACTACAGCCGCGGCAACAGATAATGATCCGCCAGCAAGAACCCGAACAGCATCATCAGGTAGATGATCGAGTAGCGGAAAACTTCCATCGCGAACAGCTCGCTCGGCGGGTTCATCAGGCGGATGGCGTAATACAAAAACCCGAGGCCGAGCACGACCGCGCCGCCCAGATAGATCAGCCCGCTCATGCCGGTGAGGTAGGGCAGCAGCGTGACCAGACACAGCAGGATTGTGTAGAACAGGATATGCCAACGCGTGAAGACGACGCCGTGGGTGATCGGCAGCATCGGCACCTGGGCGCGGGCGTAGTCGGCGCGGCGGTAGATGGCAAGCGCCCAGAAATGCGGCGGTGTCCAGATGAAAATAATCAGGAACAGCAGCAGCGCATAGGCGTGCACCTCGTTGCTGACGGCGGTCCAGCCGAGCACTGGCGGTGCCGCACCGGCGGCGCCACCGATGACAATATTCTGCGGCGTGGCGCGCTTCAGATAAACCGTGTAAATAACCGCATAGCCGATCAATGAAGCAAACGTGAGTAGCGCCGTCAGCAGATTGACAAAAACGATCAGGATCGCCATCGACAGCGCGCCCAGCGCGATGGCGAAACCCAAGACCTGGCGGCCGTTGAGTTCGCCGGTCGGCAGCGGCCGTTGCGACGTGCGCGCCATCAGCGCGTCGATGCGTTGGTCGAGCAGATGGTTGATCGCCGCCGCCGAAGCCGCCGCCAGCCAGATACCGAGGCTGCCCCAGAACAGGGCGGCAAGCGGTGGCAGGCCGGGTGTGGCCAGCAACATGCCGACGATCGCGGTGAACACGATCAGCGCGACCACGCGCGGTTTGGTCAGCGCCCAGAACTGCGCGAATTTGATCGGAGCAACGGGCATGCAAACTACCTGGCGGGCGATTCGATCCGACGGATCGGGCTGATGCGGGCCAGCAAGGCAAGCAGGCAGAGCAGCAGGAGGGCGGCACCGGCATTGTGCAGCGCGGCGACGGTCAAGGGTAACCCCAATTTGACGTTGGCAATGCCGAGCGTGAGCTGAGCCAGCAGAGCAGCCAACAGCGTCAGGCCATAACGGCGCAGCACCGGCAAACGCATGGCTTTGATCGCGATCACCAGCAACTGAGCGCTGACCAGCACCGCCAGCAGCCGGTGGGCAAGCTGGATGGCAACGCGCGCCGGACCGTCGAGCACGCCGCCCTCGTAATCGACACCGATACCGCGCCAAAGCACAAAACCTTCGCGGAAATCGGTCGTCGGCCACCACTGGCCGAGGCAGCTCGGGAAATCGGTACCGCAGGCCCAAGCGGCATAATTGGCGCTGGTCCAGCCACCGAGCGCGATCTGCAACGCGAGCAAGCACAGGCCACTGATGACCAGGCCGCGTCCGGGCAGGGTTTCATCGGCTTGCGCCTGCCAGCCGTGGCTGCGCAACGCCAGCCAGGCCAGCAGGGCAAAGCTGCTGAGGCCACCGATCAAGTGCCCCATCACCACGATTGGCTTGAGCAGCCAGGTCACCGTCCACATGCCGAGCAAGGCCTGGAACACGATCAGCATCAGCGCTGACACACACA
>PEUI01000310.1:7725-7861 GCA_002785585.1 Lysobacterales bacterium CG02_land_8_20_14_3_00_62_12 | reverse complement strand
TGCGCGAGTTTCCCGCGCCGTGGACGGCCAGCGAGCTGGTCGCTGCGCTGCGACCGTTGGCGCCGCGTTCCTACTCGATTGCGTCGAGCCGCAAAGCGGTCGGCGATGAACTCCATCTGACCGTGGCGGTGGTCGA
>PEUI01000310.1:0-7676 GCA_002785585.1 Lysobacterales bacterium CG02_land_8_20_14_3_00_62_12 | reverse complement strand
GCTGATGCCAACGTAGGCACCACGGTCATGGCGACTCTGGAATCCAATGACCGCTTTCGGCTGCCAGCAGATCGATCACGGGATATTTTGATGATTGGCCCCGGTACTGGCGTCGCGCCGTTCCGTGGTTTTGTGCAAGAGCGCAGCGCGCTCGGCGGCAGTGGCCGAAACTGGTTGTTCTTTGGCGCGCGCCACGCCCGCTCGCAATTTTTGTATCAACTGGAATGGCAGGCGGCAGTGCGTGACGGCCAGTTGCAGCGCCTGGATCTGGCGTTTTCGCGCGATCAGGCCGAACCCATTCATGTGCAGCAACGGCTGCTCGAGCGCGGGCGCGAGGTCTACGCCTGGTTGCAGGGCGGGGCACATCTGTATGTCTGCGGCGGCATCCCGATGGGTCGCTCGGTGCACGCGGCGCTGGCCGCCCTCGTGGCGGAGCACGGTGGCCACAGCGCGGAGTCGGCCAGCGACTACTTGAACCAGCTTCAGCACAGCGGCCGCTACGCCCGGGATGTGTACTAATGAACGCAGTTTTGTCGCCGATGGAAACGCTCAAGCGAGAAAGCCACGGACTGCGCGGCACCATCAGCGCCAGTCTGGACGACGCCATCAGCGGCGCCCTGCGCGAGGGCGACGCGCAATTATTGAAGTTTCACGGCAGCTATCAGCAAGATGATCGCGACCTGCGCGAGGAACGTCGGCAGCAGAAGCTCGAACCCGCCTACAGCTTCATGATCCGCACGCGCTTGCCCGGCGGGGTGGCGACCGCGGCGCAGTGGCTGGCCCTGGATGCCCTGGCGACGCGCTACGGCAATGGCACGCTCAAGCTGAGTACGCGGCAGGCGTTTCAGATCCACGGCATCATCAAGCAGCAGCTCAAACCGACCATTGCCGCGATCAACCAAAGTCTGATCGACACCATCGCGGCCTGTGGCGATGTCAATCGCAATGTGATGGTCAGTGCCAATCCGCTGGTATCGGCGGCGCACGCCAGAATCCACGCCGATGCGGCGGCGATCTCCGAACATCTGCTGCCGCATAGCCGCGCTTATCACCAAATCTGGCTGGACGAGAAGCCGCTGCTGGATGTCGATGAAACCGAGACGGTGTACGGACCAAACTATTTACCGCGCAAGTTCAAAATTGGTTTTGCCCTGCCACCGATCAACGACGTCGATGTATTCAGTCAGGATCTGGGTTTCGTCGCCATTGTCGAAGATGGCGAATTGATCGGTTACAACCTGCTCGCCGGTGGCGGCATGGGAACCACCCACAACGATCCCCGCACCTATCCGCGACTGGCCGATGTGCTCGGTTTTGTCAGCGCCGAACGGGTGTTGGCGGCGGCGGTGGCGGTGGTCACCGCTCAACGCGATCTGGGGGATCGCAGTGATCGCAAATTGTCGCGGCTCAAGTACACCATCGATCGCATTGGCTTCGACGCATTCCGCCATGAAGTGGAAACCCGGCTCGGCGTGGCGCTGGCGCCGGCGCGCGATATTCGCTTTACCGACAGCGGCGACCGCTTTGGCTGGGTCGCAGGCGACGATGGTCGTTGGCACTACACGTTGCGCGTCGAAAGTGGCCGGGTCGCCGATACCCCAGCGCAGCCGGCCTTGAGTGGCTTGCGGGCGATTGCTTTGCAGCATCGCGGCGATTTTCGGCTGACGCCGAACCAGAATCTGATGATCGCCAACGTTGCCGCCGCCGACCGCGCCGGCATCGCGGCTTTGATCGAAGCCCATGGCCTCGATGCGCACCAGCGCGGCAGTGCCCTGCGACGCACCGCGCTGGCCTGCGTGGCGCTGCCCACTTGCGCGCAAGCGATGGCCGAGGCGGAGCGCTATCTGCCGACGATTCTGGATCGGATCGAGTCTCTGCTAACCCGACACGGCTTGACCGAGGCGCCGATTCTGTTGCGGATTTCCGGTTGCCCGAATGGCTGTTCGCGGCCGTTTCTGGGTGAGATTGCCTTGGTCGGCAAAGCCCCCGGTCGCTACAACCTGCATCTCGGTGCCGACTTCCAAGGCCGTCGCCTGAATCGCCTGCACCGCGAAAATATCGACCAGGCAACGATCCTGTCGGTGCTGGATGAACTGCTCGGTCGCTACGCCAGCGAACGCGAAACGCACGAACACTTCGGCGATTTTCTATTGCGCGTCGGCGTTGTTCGAGTGCCCACGGTCATTGCCGCCGAGGTGCAGGCATGAACGCGCCGGATCTGTTGAACGCCGCCAACGAACCCGCGCTGCTGGCCGAACTCAATCGCAGGCTGTCACGGCAAAGCGCGGCGGCGCGGGTGGACTGGGCGTTGGCCCATCTGCCCGGCGCGTTTGCGCTGTCCTCGAGTTTTGGCGCACAGGCGGCGGTGTCGCTGCATTTGCTGACCCAACGGCAACCCGATTTGCCGGTGATCCTGATCGATACCGGCTATTTGTTTCCGGAAACCTTGCACTTTGTCGAACACTTGCGCGAACGCCTGGCGTTGAATCTGCAGGTCCGCCAAGCGTTGCTGTCGCCGGCCCAAATGGAACGGCGCTATGGCGCGCTCTGGCAGCAGGGGCACGACGCGATCCGCTTTTACAATCGCATTCGCAAGGTCGAGCCGATGCAACAGGCGCTGGCCGAACTCGGTGTAAACACCTGGTTCGCCGGGATTCGCCGGCAACAGTCCAGCAGTCGTCAACACATCGAGATTCTGGAACGCCGCGATGGCCGGTGGAAAGTCCATCCACTCGCCGATTGGCGTGATCGCGACATCGGCCAGTACTTGCAACGGTTTGACTTGCCTTATCACCCGCTCTGGCAGCAGGGCTATGTCAGCATCGGCGACACCCACAGCACGCAACCATGGCGCGTCGGCATGCGCGAAGAAGACACCCGCTTCGCCGGCTTGCTGCGCGAGTGCGGCCTGCACGCCTGAACCGTGGTTCGATCAGATCTGAAACTCGGCCAGCGGCATTTGCCGCGATAGATCCTGACGTTGCGACCAATGCTGGGCCGCAACTTGCAGCGGGGCGTCGTCGCGCAACGCACGCCGCAAGTCGCGCAGGTCAATGTCGGGAATCAGCGTACGGATCAAGGCCTCGGCGTAATCGCGCAGCACGCGATCCTTGCGGATCAGCAACCAGGTCGTGCACAGCGGGAACAAGCCGAGGGTCGGCAGCGCGACCAGGTCGGCATCGCTGCCGTCGATCGCCATTTCCGCCAGAATGCCGACGCCGAGGCCGGTGCGCACATAGGTCTTGATCAGATCGGCGTCGCGCGCGGTGATGCTGATTTCGGGATTCAAGCCGGCCGCGCTGAAAGCGCGACGCAACGAAGAATCGGCCGCCCGGCTGGACTCGTAACTGACCAGCGGATAGGCGATCAAATCGGCCAGCGTCAGCGGCCGCCCGAGCATTGCCAGGGGGTGTCCCCGCGGCACCAGGGCAACGCGATCCCAGTGGTAGATCGGTAGCGCCAAATCTGCCTCGGGCGGGGTCCCGGCGCTGCTGAGGATGGCGATATCGGCCTCGCCATTGGCGTGGCGCGCCAGGGTCTCGGCATCACCGCCGGGGGCGACGTGGATGGCGACTTGCGGATAGCGCTGCTTCAGCGCCGCCAGCGGTCTTGGCAACACATAGCGCGCCTGCGTATGGGTGGTGGCGATGTGCAACTCACCGGCTTCCTCGCCGCGCAGATTGGCCGCCAGCGCGCGGATGTTGGCGGCCTCGGCGAGAATGGTGCGGGCGTGCTGAATGACTTTCACCCCCGCTGGGGTGATCGCCTCGATGCTCCGCGCGCGCCGCGTAAACAACAGAAAGCCGAGTTCGTCTTCGAGTTGCTTGAGCTGCTTGGACAAGCCTGGCTGGGTGGCATGCACCTTCGCCGCCGCCTGGGTGATGTTCAATTGCGCGTCGGCGATGGCGATGATGTAGCGCAATTGGGTCAGGGTCATGACGGCGGTGCTCGGGGATTCGGGGCAGAGGCGCGGTGCCACCGACAAGCGTGGCCGAAGTCGGCAAATATCCTAGTATCGCGATAAAAAGATAGGTCGAGCCTAGCGATGCCTTCCAGTGCTGTAAAGCAGCGCCCATGCCGCGCTTCGGAGGCAGCCGACAGATAGTGGGAGCGACTCGCGATGCCTTAGCCGTTGTGGGAGCGCCGAGAAGCGTCGCGATGCTCGCCCGTACAGCGGTCGCGATGCTGGTCGGCGCTCCCACCGAGGCACTGAAGTTCTGGTCATGGCGCCAGACCGCAGCGCGCCGAGCTGCCCAAAACCGTTGCGCCGCGCAGCGCCATTGCGCGGCGTCGGCCGCCCATCTTTTCCCAGCCGATCTCTTGGGTGGATGGCTTCCTCGGGGAAGCCAGCGAGAAACTTCTTGCTCTTTGCCGGCCAGACCGCGCATGATCGGTCGGTCACTTCGCACCGGGGAATCACCATGACGACCGTGCTGATCGTCGACGATCACGCAATGATTCGAACCGCTTTTCGTGCAGTGCTGTCGCAGCAGGCGGATATCACCGTGGTGGGCGAGGCCGGCAGTGGCGAAGACGGCGTGCGTTTGTCACGCGAACTGGTCCCCGATGTCATTTTGATGGACGTGAATCTGCCGGGCATGACCGGGCTGGAAGCGGCAACCCGTATCCTGCGCGGCAATCCGCAGGCGCGATTGATCGCGGTGACTGCCCTTGAAGATTCGCCGTTCCCGCGCAAGTTTCTTGAGTTGGGGGCAGCCGGATTCATCACCAAGGCGTGCCCGATGGACGAATTGGTCAGCGCCATTCGCACCGTTGCGGCGGGCGGCAAACACATCAGTCAGCACGTCGCCCAGGCGATGGCGATCAACGCCATCAATGGCCATGCCAAATCGCCGTTCGATACGCTGACCCAGCGCGAGACCGAAATTGTCGTCGGCGTGGTGCACGGCGAAGATATGGTCGAGATCGGCAATCGTCTGCATGTCAGCAAAAAAACCGTGGCGAGCCACAAATACAACGCCTTCTCCAAGTTGGGTGTGGATAGCGACGTGACCTTGGTGCGTCTGGCGATCCAGTTCGGGTTGGTCGATCCTGGACAGCGTCGTTAGCGGGCGCGACCCAATTTGATTTGGTCGGCGCCGCCAACGCTTGTTCCGGCTATGTTTTGCGGGTTTCGGCCATCAGCCATCGGCTCACGCGTCGGCAGCTTTCGGCGCGGGACACGCCAGCGTCGCGGGCCGCATGGTATACGGCCAACTGACATTCCGCGCTGCTGCCGGTATCGAAGCTGCGGCCGAGCTGGACCAATGCCGGCTCACAGCGAAAATGCTGGGCGTCTTCAGCGCACAGCACCAACAATTCGGACAGGCATTGCGCCACCGTTTTTCGGCTGGGGCCGATGTCGATATCGACAAATTCGGCGCGGATGCCATGGCGTTTGGCCTGCCAGCGGTTTTCTTCGATGAGCATGCGCGTCATCGACGAGCGGGCACGTCCAATCTCTGGGCGCCGCACCAGTAATCGCACCAGACAACGGAACAGATTGGCAACGGCGGCGGCGACTTCCACCTGGGTGCAGGCATCGCAGATGCGCAGTTCAATCGTTGGATAGCGGGCCGATGGCCGCACCGCCCACCACAGAAATCCGGCGTCGACAATTACCCCGGCCTGCACCAACGTGGATACGAACGATTGGTAATCGGCCTCGCCATGAAAGTAGCCCGGGATGCCGGTGCGCGGCCATTCGTCGTAGGCGGCTTGTCGATAGCTCATCAGGCCGGTGCGGCCACGATTCCAGAAGGGTGAGGAACTGCTCAGAGCCAGAAACAAGGGCAGCCATGGCAGCAAACGGTTCATCACGTCGACGCGATCGGTGCCAATCGGCGGCGCCACATGAACATGCAGACCACACAGAAGATTGCGTCGACCGATAATTTGAAAGTCGTCGACCAATTTTTGATAGCGTGGTTGATCGGTATGAACCTGCTCGCGCCATTCGGCCATCGGAAACGTGCCGGCAGCGACAATCGCGATGCCGTGCTGGTCAGCCACCTCGATCAAGCCGCGCCGCAGACGTCTAAGTTCGGCTTCCAGCTGTTCGGGGCGCGTACAAATCACGGTGTTGGTTTCAATCTGCGATTGCAGCATTTCGTACTGGACCTGGGCGCCGAGGCGGGCCTGGCAATCACCGACAAACCCGGCGCGCATTCGCTTCAAGATTTGCGCGCGGTCGCGGTCGGCGAGAAAAAACTCTTCTTCCACCCCAAAGGTGTAGGGTCCGTCATGGGTCATGGGATCGACTCGATGTCTGGCGGGTCGCTGACTATCCCAGCGTTGGCGTTAGGAATCGGTAAAAACACAAAATCCATGATGCCAAATCACTGCCTGGATTCGGCGCTCTGTCGGTGGTGGTGTGGATCAGCCAGGTTTGGCCGCCGCTTCCAGAAAGGCGCGCATCAGCGGTATTGGCGACAACAACGTCGCGTCGGTCTGCCAGTGGAACTCCGGATGCCATTGCACGCCGACGACAAATGCTTCGCCTTGTCGACGGATCGCTTCGATTACCCCGTCCTCCGCATGGGCTTCGACGACGAATCCCGCCGCCAGCGTTTTGATGCCTTGGTGATGGATGGAATTGACCCGGGCCTGTGCGGTTTGGTGCCAACGCTGAAAGCTACCCGCTGGGGTCAAATGGATCAGATGGCCGTGTTGGTCATAAGCATCGGCATCGACGTGATTTTGGGTGGTGGCACCGTCGGCAAGCAGATCCTGGTACAAGCTGCCGCCGAAGGCGACATTGATCAGCTGCATGCCGCGACACAGTCCTAATACTGGCTTGCCGCGTTCGACGAAGGCGCGCACCAAGGCCAATTCAAATTGGTCTCGAATCGAATCCAGTTCCCCGTTGCAGGCACGCGGTACTTCACCATAACTCGCGGGATCAAGATCGGCGCCGCCTTGCAAAATCAGCCCGTCGCAGCGCAGGGCGTAGTCATCGACATGAATTTCCCGATGGTCGATGGTGCCTTCCCGCTGCACCGTCGGCAGCATCACCACGATGCCACCGCAGCCCATCGCCCACTGGGTGACGGACTGTTCCAGATACTGCAAGGTCTTGCCCCGAAAACCCAGCTCCCTGGGCACCTGGCGCAGGATTCTGGGTGAAATGCCGATCAGTGGCGGGTTCTGGTGCATGGTGGCGATGGTGTTGGATTCATTCGGCCGTTGCGAACGGCCCGATGCGAAAACTCAGCACCTCGGCGCTGACGGTTTGTGGGTCGCGCATGCCGCCGATCAGATAAAAATTGCCGGCGTATTCGATCATGCCGCGATGGTCCATGGTGGCGACTGCGGTATCGGCGTGTTGTTGCCAGCGGCCACTGGCGAAGGCGTAACTGTAGACCTGCGCGCTGGCTGACGAAGGTACGCCGTCATAGCCGATGCCATCGTAGTTGTAGGGATTGGGGCTGCCGCCGGCAAAGACCACGCGGCCGCCGCCTTGGCCGGTGCCGGTGGCGGCCATGCGATAGCGCGGCGGACCGGGGTGGGCTGTCACCTGCTGCCAACGGATGGTGCCGATGGCGTGCGGGTCCAGGTCGCCTTGATAGCAGTCGCGGGTCAGCGCAAAAGTGGCTTTGCCGTTGCCGTCGCGCTTCGCGGTGACGCCATCGCAGACCAGCAGTTGATCGCCGACCAAGCCGCCGGCGTGACCAAAC
>PEUI01000156.1 GCA_002785585.1 Lysobacterales bacterium CG02_land_8_20_14_3_00_62_12 | reverse complement strand
CCAGGCCGACAGCATCGTGCAAGACCCCTACGACCCGCAGTCACTCAATCGCTACGCCTACGTCCTCAACAACCCCCTCACCGCCACCGACCCGAGTGGCAATATCAGCTTCAAGAATGCGTTGAAGCTGGGGATAGCGATTGCGATCACGGTGTATACGGCAGGCGCCTCCGCAGAGTTGTTGGCAAACGGGCTGATCGGTCAAGCGCTCGCCACCGCTGCGGCTGGTGGCGCCCTGTCTGGGGCGGTGACCGGCGGACTCAAGGGCGCCGTCACTGGGGCGTTCACCTCAGCGGCGTTCTTTGGTGTGGGTGAGGTCTTCTCCGGCATCGCCAACGCCCAACAAGCCACCAACCTCGCCAGCACCACCGACGTCGTCAAGGGTTTGAACAGTGCTGGCTTGACCGCCGGACAAACCGTCGCCAAGATCGCCGCTCACGGCGCCGTCGGAGGAGCCATGGGTGTACTTCAAGGCGGCAAGTTCGGCCACGGCTTCATCACCGCCGGGTTGAACGAAAGCCTCTCCGGAAAGATCGGCCGCATCGGCAGCCCCGGCGGCCAGATCGCCGCCTCGGCCATCCTCGGCGGCACCACCTCCAGCCTAGTCGGCGGCAAGTTCGCCAATGGCGCGATTACGGCGGCGTTTGCGACGGCGTTTAATCGCCTTGCCCACCAGTCTGGTTCCGCCGGTCCGAGCCAAGACGACATCGTCGTTGGGTTTCGTGGTGCGGGCAGTGCGGATCTACCCGACAACCAAGCGATTTCTGAATTTGCTGGCGACATCGGCGCAAAACTTTTCGACGCCAGTGCCATCGTGGGCGCACCACTAGACGACGCCTTGGCCTACGTGCAAGGTGGGCTTGACACCAATCCCAGCGCTCGAGTGTTTATCTTTGGCTATAGCGCAGGTGGTCAAGCCGCGATCAGTCTCGCCGAAATCCTTGATGGGCGCGGCATTCCGGTGGCTGGTCTTGTGACTTTCGACCCACACCATCACCTGCGGCTCTTGGGTTACGGAACCTACCAGTTGCCAAGAAATGTGGGCGGTGCGTTGAATCTGTATCAGCACAACAACTTGATCCTTGGCTCCAATCCATTCCTCGGCGGTGTGGTCCACTGCTCAGGCTGTGCTTCGAATCCCAACATCAACTTGACTGGCACCTCAGTCGTTCACACCAATATCGTTCAATACGGACTGCAAAATTATGATGCGCAAATTCGTTCTACTCTGGGCCGCTAGCACACTAAGCACTGCCGCTGTCGGCAGTGAAGTCAAAGCCGCAACAAGAACTATCCTCGTGAAAGGGCAAGTTAACTTTGAAGATGGAACGCCCGTGCAGGGAGGCACGGTGACCGTGACTGAACTCTACGGCCTCATCGGTCGAATGCCCGAAGCTAGACCTGTGGCGATTCGAGCGACGAATCGCGACGGACACTTCAGTGCCAACATCAAGAATGTTCGTGGAGTATTGGACTTTCGGCTTGTTCGTGATCGTTGTAGTTGGACTGGCACATCAACTCAGCTTTCCACCGCGGACCTCCGCTCTGGCCAAGAGGTTACCGTAGTATTACGCCCAAATCATGACGAATGTCCCTGTCCTTGATAGCGCAGCAACCATGAATAGCCGGGGTCGCGTCTTGTATTGACACATGAGCAAGAGTCGGGGTCGCGTCTTGGAAGAGCCGGGGTCGCGTCTTGTATTGACACACACACATA
>PEUI01000100.1 GCA_002785585.1 Lysobacterales bacterium CG02_land_8_20_14_3_00_62_12 | reverse complement strand
GTGACGCTTTGTGCAACGACGCAGGCGGGCGATAAGGACCAGCAAGATGGGTAAGTTATTTCTGCGCGACGCCTTAGGACCTGCAAGATGGGTAAGTTATTTCTGCGCGGCGCCTTAGCCGAAGCGGCCAGTAATATAGTCTTCGGTCTGTTGCTGGTGCGGCCGCGTGAACAAAGTACTGGTGTCGCCAAACTCGATCAATCGTCCCAGATACATGAAGGCGGTAAAGTCGGAACAACGCGCCGCCTGCTGCATATTGTGGGTGACGATCAGCAAGGTGAAATGCTGCTTGAGCTCGGCGAACAATTGTTCGATGCGGCCAGTGGCGATCGGATCCAGCGCGGAGGTCGGTTCATCGAGCAGCAACACCGCCGGTTGCAGCGCCACCGCCCGGGCGATACACAGGCGCTGCTGCTGTCCACCAGAAAGACCCAAGCCACTATGCCGCAGTTTGTCTTTGACTTCATCCCACAGCGCCGCCTGGGTCAGTGCCTGTTCGACGCGCACCGCCATATCGGCCTTGGATAAGGTTTCGTAGTGACCGATGCCGTAGGCCACGTTGTCGTAGATCGACATCGGAAACGGCACCGGCTTCTGGAACACCATGCCGACTTTGCTGCGCAAGCGATTGACCGAATAGGTCGGTGCCATCACGTCTTCGCCATCGAGCAAGACCTGGCCCTCGGCGCGTAGCCCCGGGTACACCGAATAGATTCGGTTGAACACCCGCAGCAAGGTGGACTTGCCGCAACCAGATGGCCCGATCAGCGCGGTGATCTTGCGCTCGGCAATATCCAGGCTGACATCGTGCAGCGCTTGCTGACCGTGATAGAAAAAATTGAGTCCGCGCGCGCTGATCTTGGCCGGCGCCAGGTTGCTGGTCGCGGCTTCGGCGGTCGTCACCAGCGCCATCGGCAGCGGCTTATTCATGCTGCCCTCGGTGCCCGGACATCAACCACCGTGCGCTGATGCTCACCAGCAACACAAACAGGGTGATCAACAAAGCACCGGCCCAAGCCAGTTGCTGCCAGTCCTCGAACGGACTCTTGGCGTACTCGTAAATCACCATTGGCAAATTGGCCATCGGTGCCATCGGATCAAAACTCCAGTATTGATTATTGGTATTGGTAAAAATCAACGGCGCGGTTTCGCCGGTGATGCGCGCCAGCCCCAGCAGGACCCCGGTGGTGATGCCCGAGCGCGCCGCGCGATAGAGCACGCCGGTGGTCACTTTCCACTGCGGAATACCCAGCGACAGCGCCGCCTCGCGCATCTGCGTCGGCACCAGCCGCAACATCTCGTCGGTGGTGCGCACCACCACCGGCAACACGATCAGACCCAACGCCAGCACCCCGGCGAACATCGAGAAACTCTGCATCGGCCGCACCACCAGCGCATAGACGAACAGGCCCAACACGATCGATGGCGCCGATAACAGGATGTCGTTGACGAAGCGGATCAGCTCGCCGCGCTTGCTGGCGTGCGCGTATTCCGCCAGATAAGTGCCCGCCGCAATCCCCAGTGGCGTCGCCCAGAGCACCGCCAGACTGCACAGGATCACGCTGCCGACCAGGGCATTGGCGAGGCCACCGGGATCGCCCGGCGGCGCCGTCGCGTGGCTGAACAAGCTCCAGCCGAAGGCCGCACCGCCCTTGCTGATCGTGGTCCACAAAATCCAACCCAGAAAAAACAAGCCAATCAGCGCCGACAGGCTGGCCAGCAGCAGGGCCAATCCATTGACTGCCCGCCGCCAGGCGAAGCGCGCATCGAACCGGCTCATCGCTGACCGCCTTGTCGATTCAGCCGGGCGCGCAGCACGCGCGCCAGACCGAGCACCACAAAACTCACCACAAACAACAAAAAGCCGAGACCGAGCAATGCCGACCGATGGCTATCGGCAAACGCCTCAGCAAATTCGTTGGCAATGGTCGCCGAAATCGACGTGCCCGGCTCCAGCAGTGCCCCAAGACGGTTGGCGTTGCCGATCACAAAAGTCACCGCCATGGTCTCGCCGAGCGCACGGCCAAGCCCCAACAAAATGCCGCCGACCACAGCGCTGCGGGTGTAAGGCAGCACGATGTCCCAGACCACCTCCCAGGTGGTGGAACCGAGCGCGTAAGCCGATTCCTTGAGCGGCGCCGGCACGGTGAGAAACACTTCACGCATCACCGAGGCGATAAACGGCAGGATCATGATCGCCAACACCAAGCCCGCGGTCAGCAGACCGATGCCAATCGGCACACCGGCGAACCAGGAACCGATCAGCGGCAGGCGACTGGCGTTCTCGCCCAGCCAAGGGTAAACGTGCTCGCCGAGCAGCGGCACCAGCACAAACAAACCCCACATCCCGTAAATGATCGACGGAATGCCGGCCAGCAATTCAATCGCAATCGCCAGCGGGCGGCGCAGCCAGGACGGCGCCAATTCGGTCAGAAAAACCGCCACCCCGAGACTCAACGGCGCCGCAATCAGCACCGCGATGGCCGCCGTCACCAGGGTGCCGAAAATCGGCGCCAGGCCGTGAAAAACCTCGTTCGCCGGGTCCCAGAAATCCTTGCTGATGAAGTCCCAGCCCTGGGCACCAAACGCGGCCAGACCGCCCTGCCACATCACCAGAACCGCGCCGAGCAACAACAGCAGCACCATCGCTGCGGCGGCGGCCACCATCATCCGGAACAGCGCGTCGATGCGGTGATCGCGACCGGCGCGGCGCTCCAGCAATGTGTCGGTGAGATTCAAGGCATCGGCACTCAGCAACGTTTCACGAGTTTCACTCATTTTTTTGGCGTGCGGCGAGCTGCTGCCGCTGTGCTGATCTGAGCCCACCACCAACCAATACCCAGATCAGCGGCAGCAAGCTGCCGCACTCCTGAATCGCCGCCGGCTGGCCGCTTGCACACGATCAATGTTTGAGGCGGCTCGCCCAGTAGGCTTCAATTTGCGCAACCAGAGCATCCGGCAGCGGCACGTAACCGAGCTTGCTCGCGGCGGCATCGCCATCTTTATAGACCCAGCGGAAGAAGTTCAACGCTTCCTTGGCGCCCTCGGATTTTTTCGGTGCCAGCGGCATCAGAATGAAATTGGTTGCCGCAATCGGCCAGGCATCGGCCGCCGGGGCGTTGGTGATGATCAGATAAAAATCTTTGGCGTCTTTCCAATTCGCGCTACTCGCTGCCGATTGAAAGCTGGCGTCGGTGGGCTGCACAAACACGCCCGCCGCGTTCTGCATGGCGACTGCGGTCAGTTGGTTACTGGTCGCGTAACTCAACTCGACATAACCAATCGAGCCCGCCACCTGTTTGACATAGGCCGCTACGCCCTCGTTGCCCTTACCGCCAAAACCACCCGGCCAACGCACCGTGGTGCCCTCGCCCACGCTCTGCTTCCATTCCGGGCTGACCTTGGACAGATAGTTGACAAAGTTGAACGTGGTGCCCGACCCATCGGAGCGATAGATCACCCGGATCGGCTGGTTCGGCAAGCTGAGGCCCGGATTGATTTCGCTGATCGCCGGATCATTCCAGTTGGCAACATGGCCCAAATAGATCGCTGCGAGCAGGCGCCCGGTGAGCTTGAGCTTGCCGGACTCGATCCCTGCCAAATTGACCACCGGCACCACGCCGCCGATCACCGAGGGGAACTGTGCCAACTGGAACTTGGCCAGCTCGTCAGGCGGTAGCGGCGCATCGCTGGAACCAAAATCGACCGTGCCAGCCTTGACCTGGGCGATCCCACCGCCGGAACCGATCGACTGATAGTTGACCCGATTGGCGGTGGCTTTCTGATAATCCGCCGACCACTTGGTCATCGCCGGATAAACAAAGGAAGCGCCGGCGCCAGACACACTGGCCGCCTGAACACCCGACGCAAGCAAGCTGGCTAACGCCAGCAGCAGACTGTGAATCCCGGCTTTGACGATCATAAGGACGCTCCTGTTGAAGTTCGTTGGGGTAAGGCGTTGCGCAGAAATCCAGGGCAGCATGCTGCAAAAGTATGACAACCAAGTGACGCCCGTACCGCCCAAGGTTTCACAGCATGATCTGGACGCGCATTTCGATGATGTCGGGGTCGTTGTTGACGGCAATCGCCGAGGGCACGCCGGTGAGCCGGACCAAACGATCAGAGTTGACCTTGACGTAGTTTGCCATCAGCTTCACGTTCTGCCGCCAGTACCAGTTGACGCCAACGGTGAGGTTGGCTTCCTGTCCGCCATTGACCATGCCGTCGTCCAGATGGATGGCGTCATAGCGCAGCGCTGCCTGCCACAGGCCACGGCTCGGCTGGTTAGGCAAAGGCGTGCGGTAAATGCCCTGCTTATAGAGGAATTTTTCACCGGTCAGGTTGTAGATGCCGGACGCGTACCAAGAATCGCTGTTGAAATTGGCGGTGGCATCACGCTGAATGGTCTGGCGCATGTACTCGCTGGTGAGCTTGAGCGGGCCATGCAACCAGGCTGCCTCGGCGCCCAAGGTGGAAAGGCTGGTGGCGTCTCGCAAATCGCCGCTATCGACCAGGCGCAAGTTGGCCAGGTCGGCATCCGGCCGTACCCGGACCCGGGCGCGATCACCAAGGGTATCCATCACGATGCCAGACACGCCCAGGTGTACGGTGTTGAAGTCATCCTTCAGCGGCGCGTAAGTGCCGCGCAGGCCGGCCCCGTTACCGACGGCAAGCCCGGTGCTCAGTTCGCGGGCAAACACGCTGGCGGTCACTGTCCACTGGGCACCGGTGCCGGCGACTTCGGCACCCAAACGACGCGCCACGCCAAACGCATTGGTAGTCAGTGACTTGGATATGAAATCGTTGTTACGGGTAGAGGTCAGTTCTTCCAGACTATTGGGCTGTTTGTATTGACCAACGCGGGCGGTCCAGTCGGCGTTCACACGCCGCCGGTAGTAAACGTCGAGCCACTTGCCGCGACCGGTCGATGCGCTCGCGTCATAGCCGACCTGCCAATCGTAGGTCGGCCCTTTGCCCTTCAAAACAAACTCGGCGCGACGCAGATTGCTGTCGGGCAGGAGATTGCCGTAGGTCGAACTCAAGCTGGCGATTTGCGCCGTACTCAAGGCCTGACCATCCAGACGAGCAAACGAAAAATCGTCACTGAATCGATCGGTGTCGGCCTGAATCAAAGCTTCGACAGCAATTTCACTGCTGCCGATCACATCCACATGGAGTTCAGCAAATGCCGGACTGGCGGCCAGCAACCACAGCGGCAGGAGACGTCGGAATAAACTTGTCATATTGATGCACTCGGATGAAGGAACCGAGGCCATTGTGTGGCGCTAGTGTTACAGGCCGATGACAGCCAGCCCGGGGGCTGCGGGTGAGCACACGCGGCGGCACCCGCTTGAACTCAGCTCGAACCGAGACTGCTGCCGAGCGCCGCCAGATAGCGCTGCCGCAGCGTCTGCACGCGCTGCACATAGACCTGGGTCTCGGCATAGGGCGGAACCTGCCCTTTGTACTTGGCGACGGCGCCCTCGCCCGCGTTGTAGGCGGCTGCCACCAGCTGCACGTCGCCAGCGTAATGTTTCATCAATGCCGCCAGATGTTGCACGCCGGCCTGGATATTCTGACCGGCGTCAAACGCATTGCTGACCCCGTAGCGGGCGGCGGTAGCCGGCATCAACTGCATCAAACCCTGCGCGCCCTTGGTCGACAAGGCCATCGGGTTAAAACCGGATTCGGCATGGATCAACGCGCGGATCAGGGCAATATCGACGCCGTAATCGGTGGCGGCGGTGGCCACCTCGGTCGCATAGTCCGAAGTATTCAGCGCAATCGTGTTCCAGTTGATCGCAGAGCCGAGGCCACAGGCGTAACACGAGCCGACCAAAATGGTCTCGTAGCTGCGGCCTCGGGGTGGCCGGCTGGAATACACCACCACGCCATTTTCGCGGTGCTTGTAAAACGCTTCCGGTGGTGTCCGGCTACTGCCCGCAGCGGTCGAGGTAAACGTAATTCGCTGTTGATTGCACGGCAAGTTGGTGTAAGTGGTGACGCCGCCTTTGCCGCGACAGGTATGCACCGCCGAGGTTCGCCCGGCCGCCAGCGCTTGGCCCGACAGCAAGCCGCCTAAGCTCAAGATAACCATGGCCAGCAACCACGAACGCCACATCGACCCGCTTCCTGTATGGCAGAGCGGTCAATGACCCGCCCGGTAGCGCCGAAGTTTCCGCCAGTTGCCCGCAAATTGCCATAGTGGCCGTCAATCGGCGATTGACAGAAAGCTGCCAACGCGTCCTCGTTGCCAGCGCCGGTCGGCTGCGGCAGACTCGACGCTGGGCCCGGATTCGGCCCGACCGATGGGAATGGATCGATGTTGAACTGGCAGGAACTGGCGGCATTGGGCATGTGCGGGCTGGCCGTCGGCACCGGCTGGCGTTTGCTGCGAAGCAAACGCCGCAATCGGTTGCTCCTGCAGATTCTGGACGACGCCGATGCGATCGAGGCCCGCCTGCAGCGGTGTCGGCAACAAATGCATGGCATGGGCGATCTGCTCGGTCGCTTGCCCGCCGATATCACCGCGCAAGCGCGACGCTCGCTGGACAGCGACGCCAGCATCCAGCAAGCGCTGAAAATTGTTCTGCGCCATCGCCTGTGGCTGCGCGATCACGCCACCAGCGCGAGTTTGCGGGCGTTGGCCGAGGTCGCCCGCTCGATTCGGCAGTCACTGGCCGATCTGGACAATCAGATCGCGCGCCTGCAACAGGTCAGCGTCGAGCTCGAAGCCGCTTATGCGCGCTCCGACGCGATGATGGGCATCGCTGGCACCGTCGAACCGGCGGCGAACCGGTCAACCCAACCCCGATAGACGCCGACCGCCTCACCGCTGGACCGACACAAGGCGCGGCCCAAACCGGCGTTGCATACCATCGCCATCGCTGACTTCGATTTCGACCCGATGCGCGCCGGGACTCAAGTTTGCGGCCGGAATCAACGCGCGAAAACCGACGTTGGGGTGCTGCGGATCGAGCGAACTGGGATTGCCCTTAAGCACATAAGCGGCCGGCAGCCGCAATTCGGCCAGCCCGCTCGCCACGCCATCGACCAGCACGCGGACGCTGGCGATGCCGATGTGATCGCGGATCGCCCAGCCGGAAACCAGCAGGTCCTCGCCGCGACCCAGCACTTGGTTCGGCAGCGGCGTATTCAGATAGGCGATCAATGGCACCGCACAATCCGCCGCTGCGGCAAGCGACGGTTTACTGACCACCAGAAACAAGAAGTGACTGCCGCTCTCACCGATGGCACGTTCACCGCCCCAGGTCACGCGACCAAATTGATCGCACAGTGCCTGCCAGGCCATCAAGCGCTGATCGGCGTAGCGTGCGCTCTCTTCGATCACCAACAGCGCCTGGCTCCAGGGCAAGGCTGGCAAGCTGGCTTGGTCGCGCCGCCAAATCGCCAATTGCGCTTGTCGGCCATGCTTGCGATTGCGTGGATGATCGAGCACGTAGACGGCTCGCCTGCCGCCGAATGCGAAATCGAGTTCGGCCGCCAACAAAAAATTGTCGGCGATCAACAGACTATCGGCGGGCAGCCGCCGCAATTGTTGGCGCGCCTCGGCCGCGGCCATTTCAAAGCCACGGAAACCCTTGCCGATCACCTGCGCCGCGCGCGCTTGCAGGCGCCCGTCGGCACTGCCCGCTGCCGCCAGCACGCCGATCACCGCACACTGGGCCAGCGCCGCCATTGGCAAGGCCGCCCGCGCCAGCCAATGTCGCCAGCCGACTACAGCCAGCCAGCGCCGCTCCAACGCAGGCAACAACAGCAAGATCGGCAAATAGCCCGGCAGCGGCCAGTGCACGCGGGTGCGCGTGTTGTCGGCAAAAAAACCAAGCAGCAGATAGACCACAACGATGCCCAGCGCCGAAGCCACCATCAGATCCTGGGGTGCCGCTCGGCGTCGCTGCCAGGCCGAATGCACCACCGCCAACATCAGCAACGCCAGCGCCGGGGTGATCGACAGCGCCTGTTCCAGTGGTATCCACAGGCCCTCGAGCTGAAACCGCCAGGGATGGCGTTCCAACACCTGAAAACGCAGCGCTGCCCAGTCGTGCTGCGCATTGAAAATCAACGTCGGCAACAACGCCAGCGCGCCGATCAGCAGCACCAGCCACCAGCCGGGCCAGCGCAGCGCCCGGCGCATGCGCGGCGAAATCAGCATCAGTAGCAGACCGGCACTCACCAGCAACGCGCCGCGCCAATGGGCGAGCAGCGCCAACGCCAGCGCGGCCCCCAGGGCCCAGCCATGCCAGCCTCGCGGCGCGTCGAGCGCCCGGTCCAGCACCACGAACGCGGCCAGCATCGCCAGCGTCAACGGCACATCCGGCAACGCCAAAATGCCGTTCAACCCCGCCAGCGGCAGCGCCAGCGCGTAGCCACCGACCCGCGCCGCGACCGCCGCATCCTGCTCGCGCCGCCATGACCAGGCCCAAAGCAGCAAGGGCAGCAGCGCCCCCTGCACCAGGAACAGCCAGCGCAGGCCGAGCAGCGAATCGCCACCAAGCGCCGTGCCGAACGCAATCAACAGCGCCGTCAACGGCGGCACATCGGTATACGACCAGGCCAGCGCACGGCTTTCCTGCCAGTAAAACGCTTCGTCGCCAAACAGCGGCAACTGCGCCGCCAGCAGCAGCTTGACCAAGCTCTGCAGGCAGAGCGCGAACAGAAACTGGCGACTGGCGGGGTGGCTGATCGGCGGCATCGGAATAGCCTAACGGATAGCGAGAATCGCAAAATCTGGGATCGGGAGCCAATACCGTTAATTTAGACCTTGGGTGGGTGCAACCCACCATTCTTAAACTCCGAACAATGGTGGATTGCACCCTGTACGACTCGCGCCGAGTCGCTTAAGCGAACAGTATTTGGTCGGGAGCCGTAGGTCGGCTCCCCTCTTTTGACAGGTGGATGCGCTGCGCTTATCCACGCAATCCGCCGCCGGTCTCCCGCGCCACTGTCTTCGCCCTGCCGAATCGGGCATGCTGCGGTTTCTGTCGCGAGGATTCAACCATGCTTAAGGATGCAACGGATCGAGCCGCTGTCGAGCGGGCCATGGCCGCCGTCAACCAGATTGTGCTCGGCAAGACCGAACCGGTGCGACTGGCCTTTGCCTGCCTGTTGGCGGCCGGTCACTTGCTGATCGAAGACGTCCCCGGCGTCGGCAAGACGACGTTGGCACACGCGATTGCGGCGAGCTCCGGGCTCAGCTATCAGCGCATCCAGTTCACCAGCGATCTGCTGCCATCGGACATCCTCGGGGTCTCCATCTACGAGCGTGAAGCGGGCACCTTTCGTTTTCATCCCGGGCCGATTTTTGCGCAACTGGTGCTCGCCGATGAGATCAATCGGGCGACCCCAAAAACCCAAAGCGCGCTGCTCGAAGCGATGGCCGAGCTACAGGTCACCGGCGATGGCGAAACCCGCGCCCTGCCACGCCCATTTTTTGTCATCGCCACGCAAAACCCGGTCGATATGGCCGGCACGTTTCCACTGCCGGACTCGCAACTGGATCGGTTTCTGATGCGGCTGTCGGTCGGCTACCCGGATGCGGCCGCCGAACGCGCCATGCTGGCCGCCGAAGACCGCCGCGAATTGCTCGCCGAACTCAAACCCTGCCTGGATGCGGCGCGGTTGATCCAATTGCAGCAGCAAGTGCGCACGATCACCGCCTCGGCGGCGCTGATTGATTATGTGCAGCGTTTGCTGGTTGCCTCGCGCAACCACACCGGGGTTCGCGTCGGGCTGTCGCCGCGCGCCGGTCTCGCCCTGCTTGCCGCCGCCCGCGCCAACGCCTTTCTGGCGGCGCGTGGGCACGTGCTGCCGGCCGATGTACAAGCGGTTTTTGCTGCGGTGGCAGCGCATCGCTTGGTGCCGAGTGCCGATCTTGCCCGCTCGCGCGATGCCCTGACCGCCGACCTGCTGCGCCAGGTTGGCGTGGACTGATGGCCACGGCGATGGCGCGCTGGCGAACTTGGCTGTTGGCACGCGCCGAGCGGCGCTTGCCGGCGCTGACGCGGCTGCGCCAGCCGGAATCACTGCCGATCCAGTTGCATTCCCGGCGCATCTACATCGTGCCGACCCGCTTCGGTCTGTTGTTTGCGCTGGTCGTGCTGGCGATGTTGTTGGGCGCGCTCAATTTCAACAACAATCCGGCGCTGCTGCTCACGTTTGTCGTGGTCAGCATTGCCGTGCTCAGCTTTCATCACACCGTCAACAACCTGCGTGGCCTCAGCCTGGAAGGCTTGCGCGCCACGCCGGTACACGCTGGCGAAGTGATGGCGGTCGAGTTTTTGTTTGCCGAAGATGGCAGCAGCGAACGCCCGGCACTGATTCTCGAACACGCCGGGCATGAGGTGGCTTTTTCGCTGTCGCCGGGCAGCCGACAATCGGTCGCCCTACCGATGGCAACCCAATCGCGCGGCCGGTTCCACTGCGGGCGCCTGCGCTTGTGGACGGAATATCCGTTCGCCATTGTCTGGGCCTGGAGCTGGCTGCACCCGGATCAGTCGCTGTTGGTTTATCCGCGACCCGAGGCCGCCGCACCGCCGCTGCCGGGTCAGTCCAGCGACGCCGCCGGTAGCCAGTTCCGCAGCCCCGGCGAAGACTGGCAAGGTCTGCGCGAACACCATCTCGGCGATACCCCAAAACGCATCGCCTGGCGCGCCAGCGCGCGCGCTGATCGATTGTTGGTCAAGGAGTTCGCCGATCCGATCAACGCCGCCCTGGTGCTCGACTACGCCGAGCTGTCGGCGCTCGATCCGGAGCAACGCATTTCGCGGCTGACGCGTTGGGTGCTGGAAGCCCGGGATCGGCAACTGACGTTCCGTCTGCGGTTGCCGGGACAAGCTTTCGGACCCGGCACCGGGCCGGACTTCGTTGCCCAATGCCTGCGCGCCTTGGCGCTGCTGCCGTGAGCAAAGCACCATCACTCGCCGCCGGAAACGGCTTGCCGCTGCCGGTCAATCCGGCCACCACGCGTTTGTCGGCCCTGCCGCTGTACGCCATCGGCGCGGTGTTGAGCGCGGCCTTGTTGGCACATGCGGTCTGGCTGCCCTGGCCCTTGCTGATTTTTCTGTATGCCCTGATCGGCAATAAAGTGCTTTGGCAATGGCGATTTGCCCGCGCCCTGCCGTGGTGGCTGCGGGTACCGAGCTTTGTGTTGGCGGTAACGGCGGCGGTTGCCAGCACTGGCTCACCGCTCAGCCGCGACGGCGGCGTGGCCCTGCTGCTGGCGCTGGCGGCACTCAAATATCAGGAAACCCAAACCCTGCGTGATGGCCGTCTGTTGATCGCCGCACTGCTGTTTATCAGCATGACCACGTTTCTGTTCGACCAGAACCTGCTGGTCTCGATTTACACGGTCACCGTAACGGTGGCGGCATTTGCCGCGATGACGCTGTTGCGCCGCCACGACGACGTTTCCGGCTTGACCGAATTGCGCAGCACGCTGCTCGGTGCGGTACGCGGCAGTGGCCGACTGGCGTTGGCGGCGCTACCGCTGGCGGTCGTCGTTTTCTTGTTTTTTCCTCGCCTTGGGCAGCCGCTATGGGGCGCACCATGGAACTCGAGCCAGGGCAAAACCGGCATCGGCGATGAACTGCGGCCCGGCATGATTTCCAAACTGTGGGCGGACGACACCCCCGCGTTCCGGGTCAGTTTCGACGGCCCGATCCCGCCGCCGCGCGAGCTCTACTGGCGCGGCCCGGTGTTGTTGAGTTTCGATGGCCAGAGCTGGCGGCGCAGTCCGTTTGAACGCCTGGCCGACGGCTATCCATTGACCTTCGATGACGACCGCGTGCAGCGCTACGACGTCCTGATGGAGGCCACCGACCAACACTGGTTGTTTCCGCTGGATCTGCCGATTGCAGCGCCCCGCGGCGCCCGCCTGCTGAGCGACGGGCAGATGATGACGCTGCGCAATATCGTGGCGCCACGGCGGGTGCAATTGCGCTCGGCGAGCCACGGCCAGCTCGAAACCACGCCGCTGCGCGGGTCGCTGTCGGCGGCGCGACGCCTGCCGCCGGGCAACAACCCGCAGGCACTGGCGCTGGCCCAACGCTGGCGCGCCGAAGGTCGCGACGATGCCGCAGTAATGGCAGCGGCGCTGGCCCTGTTCCATGCCAGTTTCGGCTATTCGCTGGAACCGCCGCCGCTGACACCAGAACGCTCGGTGGATGAGTTTCTGTTCGAAACCCAAAGCGGCTACTGCGAGCATTTTGCCTCTGCTTTTGCCTTCCTGATGCGCGCCGCTGATATTCCCGCACGGGTCGTTACCGGCTATTTGGGTGGCATCTACAACGGCTCCGGCAACTACTGGACGGTACGCAATTCCGATGCCCACGCCTGGACCGAAGTGTGGCTGCCGGGGCGCGGTTGGGTGCGCGTCGATCCGACGTCGGCAGTGGCGCCGGAGCGCATCGACCGCGGCAACAACGAGCGTGCGCTTCCGCAGGCCGGACGTTGGTACAACGCCGGCTGGGCGGCGATCTGGCGGGATCGGTTCGATGTCGTCTCGCGCTGGTGGCGACAACGCGTGGTCGATTTCGATGCCCTGCGCCAACAGCAGCTACTCACCCCGTTCGGCATTGCCAACGCCGCGATCAATCAGTTGTTGATCGCCCTTTGCATCGGCAGTTTGGCGGCGGTGTTATTCGGCGCCTGGTGGTCTCTGCGCGGCCGCCAACGCCATGCCAATGACCCTCTGCTCGCCGCCTGGCATGGTTTCGGTCAGCGCTTGCAAAAGCGCGGCTGTGGTCGAAATCCCAATGAGGACCCGCTGCATTTTTGTCAACGCGCTGCCCGCGCACTGCCACGCGATGCTGCGCGCATTCTCGAACTCGGCAAGACCTTCACCCGCTATCGCTATGCCAGCGCCGCCAGCCGCGATCAAATCCAGTCGCTAGTGCGTGGCCTGCGCCAATTTCGCCCTTCATAGGTTGGTGGTGAGCGTAAGCGAACCCCAACAAAACCCACCGCAATGCGCGTCACGCTTCGCCCTTCATAGGTTGGTGGTGAGCGTAAGCGAACCCCCAACAAAACCCACCGCAACGCGCGTCACGCTCCTTGCTCCGCCTTGGGCTCAGTTGGGCATGGCTACGCTCAGCCCAACCTATGTCCTATGTCCTTTTGTCGGAGCGCCGCCTCAACCCGGCGGCCACTGCATCCGGCGTCCGGCGAGCAGATGCGCGTGGATATGAAACACGCTCTGACCGCCGTCTGCATTGCAGTTCATCACCAACCGATAGCCGTTGTCGGCAAAACCTTCCTGCGCCGCATAGCGACGCGCCGCCAGCACCATTTTGCCGACCAGTTCGGCGTCCGCGTCGGTCAGGTCGTTCAAGGTGGCCACTGCCCGCTTGGGGATAAACAACACGTGCACCGGCGCCTGTGGATGTAGGTCGCGAAAGCCCAGTACGTGCGCATCTTCGTAGACGATGTCTGCGGGTATTTCACGGCGAACGATTTTCGCGAACAAGGTATCGGTCATTGCGGTTCCCGGTTATGGAATTTCCAGTCGGCCACCAAAGGCATGGGCGATGGTACCGCGGTCGATGAACTCCAGCTCGCCACCCAGCGGCACCCCGTGGGCCAGGCGACTGGCACGCACGCCGGCGTGCCGCGCCATCTGCGCCAGCGTATGCGCGGTGGCTTCACCTTCCACCGTGGGATTGGTGGCCACGATCAACTCGCGCACCTGCCCTGCTGCCAGCCGCCGCGCCAAAAGCTCCAGGCCGAGTTGCTCCGGGCCCAAACCATCCAACGGCGAGAGCCGTCCCAACAGCACAAAGTAGCGGCCACGAAAGCCGGTTGCCTGTTCGATCGCCAACTGATCGACCGGCGTCTCGACCACGCACAACAGACTGTCATCGCGCGCCGGGCTGGCACACAGTGTGCAGATCGGGGTTTCACTAAAGGTCCGGCAGCGTTCGCAATTACCGATGCGTTCTACCGCCTCCAGCAAGCGATGGGCCAGGCGCCGCGCGCCCTCGCGATCCCGCTCCAGCAGATGCAACGCCATCCGCTGCGCGGTCTTCGCCCCGACCCCGGGCAGCACCCGCAGCGCTTCAATCAATTGCAACAGCAAGGGTGAACTGGACACGGCAGACCGGCACCTTGGCGAACTTTCGAGACTGCGAAGCGTAGCAGCGGATGGCGCCACCGCGCCGCTCGCCGAAGCCGCCGCCAACGGTTTTTCTTGAGTCCAACCCGGTCCGGCGCTAGAGTGCGCGGCCCGGTGATGATCTGACTTGGCCTGCTGGCAGGTCGCGTCAATCCCGCGCGGTGCCTGTGCGCATCAACCCTGGCCACGAATGCGGCGGCGGATGCACTCGGGTAAGCAATTGGAGAGATGTCCGAGTGGCTTAAGGAGCACGCCTGGAAAGTGTGTGTACGGGTTAAACCGTACCGAGGGTTCGAATCCCTCTCTCTCCGCCAATCGCGTTGTGCTGGTTGGCCCGCCTTTGCGATCAACACGAACAGCGGTGTTTACCCGGTTTCAGGTTTTGTGCGGTTCACGTTTTGAAGCCTATGGTGGCTTCCGTCGGTTCCTCGCGACGATAGGCTACAAACTCCGCCAGGCCCGGAAGGGAGCAACGGTAGTAGCTGATTCGGGTGCCGGGGTTCGGCCGGCGGGAGCCACCACCCATCGCTTGCTTGCGTGCGGTTGCCAACGGTCGCGGCGCTACCGATCCCCACTCAACGGGCAACTTCAACCCGATTGCGACCCTTTCCCTTGGCCTTGTACAGCGCTTTGTCGGCGCTCGCCAACACGTCTCTGGGATGTTTTTCGCTGGCGCTGCGGGCGGCCAGTCCAAAGCTGGCGGTGACCGCTACCGCCTTGGGCTTGGCCAGTTTGCGCGTACCCGTTTGCGCCGGGCGCACCCGAATCGATTGGCTTTCCAATGCACTGCGCGCACGCTCACAACCGGGCTCGGAGCGGGTCACCGCCTGGCCTTCGTAAACCAGACAAAACTCCTCACCGCCGTAGCGGAAAGCCAGCGCCCCGCTATGGCGTCGCAACACCTTGCCGACCTCGCGCAAAACGATGTCGCCGGCGGCATGACCATAACTGTCGTTGAACTGTTTGAAGTGATCGACATCGACCATCGCCAGCACAAACGGTGGCGTCAGGCGATCCAGGGTTTCTTCCAGCGAGCGCCGATTGGGCAGCCCGGTCAGCGCGTCGATAAACGCCATTCGATACGAACCCAGCAGCACCCCCGCCATCACCGTCAGCGCCGCCAACAGCAACAGGCCGTTGGCCTGGCCCGGGTGCCAATGGCGCAACCAGGACGCCGAGAGCAGCAGCATCGCCAGGGTCGCCGCAAACTCGCTGATGCTGGCCCGCAACGCCCAGCGCAGCAGGCAGATCAGCGCGGCGACGGCGCCGACCAGTGCCGCACCGACCAACGGATCGGTACCCGGCAGGGCATCCCGAAACCACCGCGAAACACTGACCAACACATGCGCGGGCGCGGCCACCGCCAGCGCCCAAAAAGCCACCGCCAGCAACAGCAGCAACAGTTGTGATCGCGCCGTCCACCGGGCCTCGGCGACCACCGCCACCAGCAGCGTTAGCCAGGGCACAAAGGCGATTGCCGCCGCCGCTTGACGCCCGTTGGCGGTGTCTGCCTGCGCCAGTGCCACCAGCACCAGTAGCGCCGACAGTTGCACCAACCGCTGCCGATGAAAAAACAGGGCCAACAGCAAAGCCACACTGGCACCGGCGGCGGCAGTAAACGCAGAAATCATCGGGCAGATCTCACCGGAACGCCTAAGCGATCATCACACAACAGGAAAGGTGCGGCGGTGTAGAAGTAGGGTGGATAAGCGCAGCGCATCCACCTTGCCACGGTGAGGAATGGTGGACGCGCTGCGCTTAGCCACCCTACACCAGCCACTTCTGTCCTCTGTCGTCTGTGTTCCGTCTTCTGGCAGGTGGATGCGCTGCGCTTATCCACCCTACCTCCGGCTACCAATGCACGCCGCGCATCAGTGAAGCAAATGCAATCTGTTCGCTGGACGCGGCTTCCTCACGGCCCTTGCTACCCTTGGCAGCAGCCGAATCCGGGAACAGCGTGAAGGCCGTGTTCATGATGACCTCATAGGCCTTCGGCGCCAGCGCGTTGAGCGCGCCAGCAAAAATACCCATGCGGGTGGCGACGCGTGAGGGTCGCTCGATGATCGCCTTGACGATCAAGTCAGCGGCTTCCTCGGGCGACAAGGTCGGCACGCTTTCGTACATCTTGGTCGGCGCGATCATGGCGGTGCGGACCAACGGCATGTTGACCGTGGTGAACGAGATATTGGAATCGCTGAACTCAGACTGGGCGCAGCGTGAAAACGCATCCAGCGCTGCCTTCGAAGCGACGTAAGCCGAGAACCTTGGCGAACTCGCCAGCACGCCGATCGACGAGATATTGATGATGTGGCCGCGCTTGCGCTCGGTCATCTTCGGCAACAGCCCCATGATCAACCGCAGACTGCCGAAATAGTTGAGCTGCATGGTGCGCTCATAGTCGTGGAAGCGGTCATAGCTCAAGGCGATCGAGCGCCGGATCGACCGACCGGCATTGTTCACCAACACATCGACATGGCCATGATCGGCGAGCACCGACTTGATCAGTTCGTCGCAACTCTTAAGGTCGGTCAGATCCGCCGAATAGGTAAAACAATGGCCGCCCGCTTGCTCGATTTCGACCTTCGCTGCCGCCAGCTCATCCTGGCCACGCGCGACAATGATCACTTTGCCCTTGGCCGCGGCCACCTTCATCGCCGTCGCCTTGCCGATGCCCGCCGAGCCACCGGTAATCATCACCACCCGGCCTTTGACGCGACCTTCCAGGGAATGATCGATGAACAACTCCGGGTCGAGGTGACGCTCCCAGTAATCCCACAAGCGCCAAGCGTAGGTTTCCAGCGCCGGCAGTTTGATCTTGCTGCCGCGCAGCGCGCGTTCGGTCTCACGGTTGTCGTAGCGGGTGGGTTGATTGGCGTACTTCAAGGCATCGCGCGGAATCCCCAAATCTTTGAGCAATTGGGTGCTGAAGCGCTTGATCGGTGGCAGGTTGGCAATGGCGCCGCGCACCATCGGTGGAATCACCGCAAACATGCGCGAATCGATCCGCATGGTCATCTCGGGTGCGTGCGCGGCCCGGGCGAAGGTGTTCAACATGGCGCCAACGCGCAACGGCTCCGGGTCCACCAACTGGAAACAGCCGCCATCGAGCCCCGACTTGTGCGCGATGTGGTCCATCGCCGCGACCACATAATCGACCGGCACCAGATTGATCCGTGAGCCTTCGATGCCGACGGTCGGCATCCACGACGGCAGCGTCTGCCGCATCTTTTTGATCAAGGTGAAAAAATAATAGGGGCCGTCGATCTTGTCGATTTCGCCGGTCTGGGAATGCCCGACCACGATCGCCGGACGGTAGATTCGGAAGGGGATCTTGCAGTCCTTGCGGACCAGGCCTTCGGAATCGTGCTTGGTCCGAAAGTAAGGATGATCGAGGCCGCTGGCTTCGTCGAACATGTCCTCGCGAAAGACACCGTTGTAGTTGCCGGCGGCAGCAATCGAACTGGTGTGATGGAAGCAACCGGCCTTGATCGCGGTGGCCAACTCGATCGCGTGGCGGGTGCCTTCGACGTTGACCTGAACATTGCTCGCCTCATCGGCGGTGACATCGTAGATCGCCGCCAGATGAAAAAAATGCCGGACTTTGCCACTGAGCATTCTGAGATTGGCTGGCGTCAAGCCCAGCTTGGGTTTGGTCAGATCGCCCACCACCGGCACGATCACCCCGTCGATGACGCCCAGGTGCTCGACCAATCGATCCAGCTTGGCGACCGATCCCTTGCGCACCAAAGCGTAGATTTTGTCGGTCTTGCCACAGCGTTTCAGCAGGTTTTGCAGCAGGTGGCGACCCAGGAATCCGGTGGCGCCGGTCACGAAATAGCTCATGTCACTCCCCTCTATTGGATCGTTCGGAAAAACACCGGTTGGGCTGCTGACACAGCACTTGGCCCGCCCGAATCAATGCCACTGTGCCGACTAACGGCGGGTCGCCCATGCTGCCAGCAACGCCAATCATTCGCCTTGGCGAGGACAGCCCAGAACAGCGGCGCTACGGCCTAAGATAGCCATGCTCACGCACCCTGCCTAGTCCTGATCGCGCCAGCCGCAAGCTGCGTTGACCCGATCACGCTCTGCATGCTACAAGCCTGAACGCAGATTTCCCCTTACATTGCCTCGGAGCAAGCCATGGCCGATCTCAAGAAAGCCTTTGAAGCCGCCACCAAGAAAGCGCTGAATTTCAAGGAGCGGCCGGATAACGACACCATGCTCAAGCTCTATGGGCTTTACAAACAGGGCTCCAGCGGCGATGTCACTGGCGAAAAACCGGGCTTCTTCGATTTCGTCGGCGCGGCCAAGTTTGAAGCCTGGTCCAAGCTCAAGGGCACCGCACCGGCGGCGGCCATGCAACAGTACATCGACCTGGTGAAACAACTTGGCGGCTAAGTCCAAACCCGGCGCCGTGGCCGGCGCATCGAAGACCCGGGACCGCATCCTGGATATCAGCCTGATCATGTTCAATGATCGGGGCGAGCCCAACGTCACCACCAACCACATCGCCGATGAGCTGGAGATCAGCCCAGGTAACCTTTACTACCACTTCCGCAACAAGGACGATATCGTCGAACACCTGTTCGCGCGCTATGAAGCGCGCATCGATCAGGTGTTGATCGTGCCCGATGAGCGCTTGCCCAATCTGGAAGACATCTGGCTACAGCTGCACCTGGCTTTTGAAACGATGTGGGAGTTCCGTTTCATTTATCGCGATCTGGTCGATCTGATCAGCCGCAATCGCAAACTGCGCATGCATTTTTCGCGCATCGTCAAGCGCGCCACGCAAAATGCGATTGACGTACTCAAGGGTTTGACCGAAGCCGAAATCATGCGCGCCAGTCGCGATGAAATCATCGCCACCGCCAACAACATCACCCTGGTGGCAACGTTCTGGCTCAGCTTCAATACCGTGCGCAGCGGCATGCTGGAAAAAGGCAACGAGGATCTGACCCATGGCATCCATCAGGTGATGATGCTGATTGCCCCGTTCCTGCGCGACGCCGAGCGGCTGCATCTGAACAACCTGGCGCATGCTTACGTCGACTAGCCGACCATCGCATCCATCCGTCGACGCAACCACCAACCGTCGGTAAATGCCCTCTCCCGCATTCGGCAGAGGGCATCAGATCGCTTTGGTTTCAACCCAGATCAAGCGCGGGCCGCAGTCCGACGGGCGTTGCTCTTGATTTCCTTGCTCAACTCGGCGACCCGAGCCAGCAGTTCCTGCACATCACCCTTCGACGGCACGCCAAAGCGACCGAGTACGGAACCCACGCGCTCGCTGACTGCCGCTTCGGCTTTACGCACATTCTTCAATGCGCGCTGCTTGATCGGGTTGACGACACCGTGAATTTGCTTCTGCACCTGCTTTTGCACCGAGATCACCGCCTTGCGGGCGTCGGCATTGGCGGTCTTGACCGCCTTGCGGGCACGCACTTGAAAGCCCTCGCCTTCGGCCACCAAGGTATCGATGGTCTTCTGACCCTGCTTCTGCACCAGAGAAACGGCACCCAGGCTGGCCAACAGCAACTTGCGGCTGGACTCATTGACGGCAACCGCCGTCACCGGCTTGCTGGACTTGATTTGCTTGCGCATAAAGCACTCCTTCAGAGTTCGCGAGCGACGCGGTCAGGTGACCGCAGACCCTCGTTCGCGTTAGCGGCAATCTAGGTGCGAGCGCTAGAACAATCACACTATGCCGAGCCGCCGCAAGCGCTGGCTGATCGGTGGCTGGTGACTGCCGTGAACGCGATGGCCGGCCACCTCTCCGCCTTTGCCAACCCGCCGCAACGCCGCGCTGCTTGCCTCCAACAGCCGATTCATGGATGCTTGCCGCTACCGCACGGGAGACACCGATGGCCAGCAAAAAATGGGCAGCATTTCCGCATCCAGGCAAGGCCTTCGACTACGCCGGCGACAAGCTGGGCAAGGCTTGGGGCCAACTGCATGCGGGCGATCAGGAAGCCTACCCGGATAGCGAACACGTCAGCCGATTGATCCAGGCCAATGCCAAGCTCGGCAAAGCCAGCGCCGCCGAGACCATCGCCAGTCAGCTGCAGGACGCCTGGCGCGCGTTTCATCGCGGTGATTTTCAGGCCGCTTTCGAGATCGGCGACCGCCTCGGGCCGTTGGGCGCCACCGTCGCCGCCAAGGCGATGGGCATCCATACCACTTATCTGGTGGACGACAACCAGGAAAAGCTCCGGCGCTTCGAAGCGGTGGCGGCGCGCGCCAGTGCCGCGCAAGTGCTGCTGCCCAAGGAAGTCAACGCGCACTACCTCGAAGCGTTTGCGCTCGGTCGCTACAGCCAACTGATTTCCATCGCCAAAGCGCTGACTCAAGGGCTCGCTGGCAAAGTACGCGCGCGCCTCGACGTGGTCTTGAAGCTCGCGCCAAAACACGCCGAAGCGCATACCGCGATGGCGTTGTATCACGCCGAAGTGGTCGGCAAAGTGGGCGGCCTGATCGCTGGCCTGACTTACGGCGCCAAGGCCGCCACCGCCGAAGAACACCTCAAGACCGCGCTCAAACTGACGCCGGAGTCGCCGATTGCCCACATCGAACAGGGCAATGCGCTGATGTTGCTCTATGGCAGCAAACGCGAAGACGATGCCGCCGCCGCGTATGCCCGGGCGATCAAGCTCAAACCCAGAGACGCGATGGAGGCTTTGGACATCGCCTACGCCAAGGCGCAAATGCAATAGCGAACCCCGGGGGCGCTAGCCCTGCCCTTTACCCACAAATTCAAGCTTGAAAGTTCCGTTTACTGTTGATTGGTTCATTTTATTGCCTCATGGAGCAGGTGACCTTCACACATCCCGGCCAGCTTTATATAGCCGTACCACATCAACTGATGACCTGGTGGCGGGTCATGTTTTCGGTTTTGGTAACCGCCGATGATGGCGACCCAGCGCACGGCATCGTTAAGCGTCAGGATTTCGCGACCTGCGGATTTTCTATAGGCGCGTAATACCTTCAACCCGATGTCGGAAAACATCAGCTCGGGTGGCAAGTCGGTGGTCTCGCGCCCGAGTAACGTCATCAGCATGACCCGCCAAGCGATCACCATGCGAATGGCGATGGCGCGCTCAAGTCGTTCGGCGGTCTGGTGCTGGAGATTCTCGATCTTGCAGCCACTCTTCAGAACCCGATGCCAGTCCTCAATGCGCCATCGCAGGCAGTACCATTGCAGAATTTGTCGCGCTTGTTCGCGGTTGTCGATGGCTATGCTGGTCAGCAGGAACCATTCCAGGCGCATGGCCCGTTGAGACGGGGATTCCTCGCGTGCGTGAACTGCCCACAGTGAGACGGGGGTCATGCCCCGATGCTCAGGCAGGGTGGAGTCGAACGTGACCGGCAGGTAGCGCAGGGCCGCCGTCGCGGTCCGGGCCTTGCGTCCAGCACGGGCCAGCAGCGCACGCCCGGACGGATCAGCACGCGATTCAAGCCAACAATTCGCGCAAGGTGCGAGCGCCACTGCGCATCGCTCCAGCCAATCCACGGATCGCGTGCGGTCAGCTTCAGGGCTGCGGCCCCGAAGCCGATCACCCCGAGCCAGCCATGCGCCGAACCGATCAGATAGCGCAGCTGACAGCCCACCAGCGGACCCGTCCCGCGCGGGTGTTCATGGATCATCAGCTCGTTCCAGATCCCCCGCTGAACGACATCGACCACCCGGACCAGCTTCAGGTCGCGTAGGTCATCGACAACAGCCGGCACCGCCTGTGCAGCCTCGACAGGCGCCGCTCCGCGCGGTCCACCCGCCGAGCGGCCGAGCGTCAGCGCCACGGGCAGCTCAAAGTGCCCAGCACGTTCCAGATCGCGAAGCGCCTTCAGGCAACCGGCCCGTTGGCTCCGCCCTTGGGCATCATGGAAGCCGAATTCGGTGCAGAGCACATCCGCCAACGCAGTGCGGTGTGCGATGCTGGCATCGTCGAGCATTGCCTGCACCCGAGACAACGCCTCCGGCTGACTCAGCGTACGTTTGATCTGGTGCTGAACCCATGCGAGAAGCCCATCACGATGTCGTCGGCGTAGCGCACCACGATCATGCGACCTTGCGCGTGGCGCTTGCGCCACTGCTGTGCCCACACGTCAAACACATAGTGCAGATAAATGTTCGCCAACAGCGGTGAGATCACCGCACCTTGCGGCGTACCTTCCAACGTCTCTTTGATCGATCCGTCCTCCATGACACCGGCGCGTAGCCATTGCCGGATCAACTTCATGACCCGAGGGTCACCGATCCGATGCGCCACGAACCGCAACAGCCAGTCGTGGTCCACCGTATCGAAGAATCGCTCGATATCGGCATCCACCACCCAGTTCACCTTCGCACGATCCATTCCGACCGCGAGCGCATCCAGCGCATCGTGTTGACCACGTCCCGGTCGGAACCCATACGAGAAGCCGATAAAGTCTTCTTCGTACACAGCGTTCAGCACGTTCACCAGCGCCCACTGCACGATCTTGTCTTCCAGCGCCGCGATGCCCAATGGGCGCAGCCGTCCATCCGCTTTGGGGATGTACTGCCGTCGCGATGCCTTCGGTCGATACGTGCCGCGATGCAGGCGGTCATGCAAACTGCGCAGATTCGAGGCTCGATCAATCTCGTAGTCTCGCCACGTTACGCCATCAATCCCCGCCGCCGCGTTCTTCTGCAGCGACGAGAACGCTGCATCCAGCAGCCCCGGCGTCATGTGATGTAGCAGGGACGTGAATCGTCCCCGCTGCTCCTGCCTTGCTCTTTGCCGCACGCGTTGGAGTGATCGCTGCACGCTTTCCCGGCTCTGCGTCCGGCACGTGGACCGCTCCCGCGCGTTCCCCTTGGCCCCCAGCCTTCGCTCCATCGACTCCGCGCTCGTCCCGAGCTTGTTCGCCGACTTCATCGCTACTACGCCAAGGTCTGACTTCTCCTGCCCGTACATCATCGGCTTGGGTTCCTCACCTTCCCGATACGGACCACACGCCAACCGCTCGCGTGGACAAGCTGGAGACCTCCCGGTTCCCGGATAAAGCGCGTATCGACATGCCAGGTTCTAGCGACCACGCCGAGCGCGTAGGTGCTCGCGATCGCGCACCCACGGCTGTTGCCTTCCGTCGAATAGAAAACGTCGGCACTCGGGAACAAGCTTCTTTCGCGGCTCAATGGCTGGCCTATCGACACCCCCTGTCAACGCTTCACGTCGCACCTCGCGATACGCCGCGCATGACTCGGGGACATACATGGATCGCTACTCCTTTGATGTCAGGGACTTTCACCCTTTACGCTTCACCGGTTTCGCCG
>PEUI01000322.1 GCA_002785585.1 Lysobacterales bacterium CG02_land_8_20_14_3_00_62_12 | reverse complement strand
AGCCCAGATTGCGATGATCGAACGGCTCGACGGCGTTGCGGTGCGCATGCAACGCCAAGGTACAGGCCAGCAACTTGCCGCCGGGACGCAGCACCCGCGCGACCTCGGCAAATACTTCGGCGGGGCGCTCGGTGTAGGTGAGCGCATGCATCAGCAAAGCCAGGTCGAAGCGTGCATCGGCGCCGCCGATCGCGTGCATGTCGCCCAAACTCACGGTGACCTGCGGCAGCGGACGCAGCCGCTTCTGCGCCGCGGCAATCACCCGCGGACTGGCATCGATGCAAACGATCGAGCGCGCCTGCGGCGCCAACATTTCTGCCAGCACGCCATCACCGGAGGCAACATCGAGTACGTCGCCGAGATCGAGCAGGCTGGTCAGCGAGCGCGCCAGAGCTTCCCAAGTGCGGCCTGGGGAATAGTGGCGCTCCATATCGCCAGCGACGCTCTCGGCCCAGTTTTCATCATTGACGCGACGGGCGAGTACCGCGCTCAGTCGTCCGGCATCGTCGGCCAGCAGGGCATCGTCGGTGGCAGCCGAAAGGGCCTTCCAGAATCCGATCAGGGCGGCATCGGCCTCGGCGTTGAACCGGTAATAGGCGCAGACACCGGCGCGGCGGTCGCGCACCAGATCGAGCTCTTTGAGTTTGGCCAAATGCGTAGAAACCCGCGGTTGCGCCAACTGGGTGATGTGGGCGAGTTCGGCGACGGTGAGTTCTTCGCTTTCGAGCAGGGCCAGCAAGCGGATGCGGGTGCCATCGGAGAGGGTGCGAAATAAATTGGAAGTATCGGCGAGGTCCACTTTTATCGTTGTATCGCGATGGAAAGATAAAGCCACAGTACCGGGGCTCGCGGCCGTGGTCAACGGTCAGGCACGAGATCGGTTAGTGACCACGTCGCGGCTCCTGCAGAGGTCGGCGTTGGCCGGTGACAGTACCGTGTGCTGGCTTGCGGTGGCCGCCGCAAGGCTGGACAATCCCGGCTCGACTTAAGTTGCTGGATGAATCATGCAAAGCGCATTACGGCTGGTTGCTCGAAGGGTTGCCCGAAGTTTCAAGCGCCCCGCTTTTGCGCGATTGGGCAGTGACTTGGGTTACCCGTTCCGGGCATGGTTGATGGCCTTGTTGGTGTGTTTGCCGATGGCTGCCAGTGCTCAGGTGTACAAGTGGACCGACGCCCAGGGCCACCCGCATTTTTCGGACAAGCCGCCGCCAGCGACGGATAAAACGGCACCGAAGCAGGTTTCTCAGGTCAGGCTGAATAGCACTGGGCCCAATTTCAATTGGCGCGCTGGTACGCCGTTGCCGGACCTTGGGTCCAAGCGTGTGCCGCTGCGCTTGGGCGTCGTCAAGCAATCGCTGATGGCCGCAGCAGTGACGGAGTTCATCGCCGGTCAGTTTTTTACTGGAGCCCAGTGCGATGAGGCTAGCCCACTGGTGCTGGCGGCGGACTGGTTTGATTTCGCCAAGGACACCAATCGCGCCGTGTTCGCCGCGGCGTTTGCCGATGGCGGCTGGGTCGTCCAGGTCGAAGCGGATCCAGCTCCGACGCCAGCCATGGTGCTGAGCGCAGAAGTGGTGGCCGCCAAAGTAGATCAATGCGTCACCGACGGCGCCGGTACCCGCGATGGCTCTCGTGCCTATGTGCGGCTGCTGTGGGCCTTGCAGAACGCCGATGGCCACGTGCTGTTTCGCGGTAGCAGCGAGGGCGCCGACGATGGCTGGGGGAAGTCAGTCGACAATGCGGTGGCGCTGCGACAGGCGATCACCATGGCAGTCACCAATTTGCTGGCGGACCCGGCATTCAGCGCGAAAGTTCAAGAACAGCGCCACTCCGCAGCGGCGGTTTCGGCTTTCGGTGCGGCCGACAAGGCCAATGTTGCCTGGGGCGATGGCAGCGGTAGTTACGCTGGGCGCGCCGCCAGCATTGGCCGCGCTACGGTGCGGGTACAGGCGGGGACGGCGATTGGTAGCGGGGTGGTGATCGATCTCAATGGCTGGGCGCTGACCAGCGCAAAGTTGGTCGCTGGCGCGACCCATGTCAATTTATTGCTGGGTCGAATTTCACTGCCGGCGGCGGTGGTCAAGCGTGATGAAAAAATCGATGTCGCGCTATTGCGGTTTGTGCGCAACGACTTCGCAGCGGTGCGGATCGCACCGGACGTGCTCAAATCCGGGGACCGATTGCAGATCGTGACGGCCCCGGCGAGTCCGGGCGCGAGCAATACGGTAACTGCCGGTGCGATTGCGGCGGAAGGCAAAACCGATCAGCCCCCGCGGCTATCGACGACGCTGATGATCAAGCACACCAACGCTGGCGCGCCGGTGTTCAATCAATTCGGCGAGCTCGCGGCACTGACCACGATGCCGCCGGAAGGCGGCGCGGCGGCTGGCACAGCAGCGGTGACCTGCGTGCCGATCCTGGCGGCATTGCGTGCCGTGGGCATTGACGGCGACTGATCTTTCGTTGCCGGCGGTGGCCGGTCACTGCACCCAAGCGAGGCGGTGAATCGTTGCCGCACCCGCGTCATTTCTCAGAAGTGCGGCTTGCGCGTTTTGTGGCCGGGGGCGCCGCCCGGTTTGAAGCCGGACTTGAATCCCGGCTTCGGCCGAAAGCCCGGTGTCGCGGCTTCGGCCGGTTTGCGCCGCGGTGGCTCCATGGCGATATCGGTCGCACTGGCGCGCGCAATCCGCAGCCGCTGACCCGCCACCCACACCCCCTGCAGATGTTGCATCAGTTCGTCCGGCATGCCTTCGGGCAAATCGACCAAGCTGAAATCTTCGTAGATTTCGATGCGACCAATGTGACGACTGTCGAGCTCGGCTTCATTGGCGATGGCGCCGACGATATTGCCCGGTTGCACGTTGTGGATATTGCCCACTTCGATGCGAAAGCGCTCCATGCCCTCTTCCATCGGGCGGGCACGGCCGGTGCTGGTCCGTGCCGATTCCGGCTGCGGTGGCGGCGCTGCCGGGGCATGATCGCTGGTGCTGGACGCTTCTGGATCGAAGCGTTCGCGACTCACGCGGGGCGCGGTCGGCGCAGCCGCAAACGTCGGTGCATGCGCCAACTCCGGGCTTCGCGGTGTGCGTTCCGGACGGCTGCGCGGGTGCGGCTGGTCGCTGCGTTCGAAGCGCTCCGGGTGCGCACCGCGGGCTTCGCTGCGGCGATCCCACTCGCCGCGCTCTGGGCGTTTGGGCGTATCCAGCAGCAGCGGCGAATCGCCCTTGGCGATACGCGCCAGCGCTGCCGCGATTTCCACGGCGGGCACGTCGTTCTCGGCTTCGTACTGTTCAATCAAGGTGCGATAGAGGCCGAGATCCGGCTTGCTCAGGGCATCGGTGATTTGCGCTTTGAACTTGCTGATGCGATGACTGTTGACGTCTTCGATCGTCGGCAACGCCATCTCGGTGATCGGTTGCCGGGTGGCGCGCTCGATCGCCCGCAGCATGCCTTTTTCGCGCGGCGAAACGAACAGAATGGCGTCGCCGCTGCGACCGGCGCGACCGGTCCGACCGATACGGTGCACGTAGGCTTCGGTGTCGTAAGGAATATCGTAATTGACGACGTGGCTGATGCGATCGACGTCCAGCCCGCGCGCGGCGACATCGGTGGCAACCAGAATATCGATGTGGCCATCTTTCAGGCGCTGGATGGTCTTTTCGCGCAGCGGCTGCGGAATGTCGCCGTTGATGGCGGCGGCAGAAAAGCCGCGCGCTTCCAGCTTGGCGGCGAGCTCGTCGGTGCTCAATTTGGTGCGCGAAAAAATGATCATGCCGTCGAATGGCTCGGCTTCCAGAATGCGCGTCAGGGCATCGAGTTTTTGCACGCCGCTGACCAGCCAATAGCGTTGCCGGGTATTGATCGCGGTGGTGGTTTTGCCCTTGATGGTGACCTCGACCGGGTCTCTCAGATAAGTGCCGGCAATGCGTCGGATCGGCGCCGGCATGGTGGCCGAGAACAAGGCCACCTGGCGACTTGACGGCGTTTTCTTGAGCACGGTCTCGACGTCGTCGATAAAACCCATGCGCAACATTTCATCGCCTTCGTCGAGCACCAGGGTCTTCAGCTCGGATAGATCCAGCGTGCCTTTTTCGAGGTGATCGATCACCCGTCCTGGGGTTCCGACCACGACATGCACACCGCGCCGCAGCGCCTGCAACTGCGGTCCGTAACTTTGGCCACCGTAAATCGGCAGCACGTGAAAGCCGCGAATGTGCGCGCCATATTTTTGAAACGCTTCCGCCACCTGGATGGCCAGTTCGCGCGTGGGGGCCAACACCAGCGCCTGCGGCCTGCCCTGGTGGATATCGATGTTGGACAGAATCGGTAGTGCAAAGGCGGCGGTTTTTCCGGTGCCGGTCTGCGCGGTGCCGACCACATCACTGCCAGCCAGCATCGGCGGAATGGTGGCGGCTTGAATCGGTGAAGGCGATTCATAACCGACATCGGCCAGGGCTTGCATCACCGGCGCAGATAGTGCCAAGTCGGCGAAACCGGTGCTGGGTGCCGGGTCTTGCGGAAGTTCGGACATGCGGAGTTCTCGAATGGGGTCGGTGGCGAACAGCGCTGGACTGCGCCAGCTGGCTGGCACGGTTCCAAGGTTCTGCTCTTTGCCGGTTAGCTTAGGCGAAACTTGACCCAGCAAACTGGCGTACGCCAAAGAAACCGGCGTTGCTGCTTTGGGTTGGGCACCGATGCGGGCGCACTGTTTACCACGAAAGCACTCGAACGCTGGCTTGAATGGCTGCTGGTAGCGCTGCGGCTGACCGGAAACTGGACCCAAAGTGCAGTGGATAAGCCCCACCACCTTGGTTAGTCTGTTCACCGTCCTTGGAACCGGAGTCACCCGATGAAAGCGATCTGGAACGATGTGGTGGTGGCCGAGAGCGCCGATACGGTGGTGGTGGAGGGGAATCACTATTTCCCGATCAGCGCCTTGCAGATGGCGCACTTCGAGCCCTCCGATCAGCACACCGGCTGCCCCTGGAAAGGCACCGCCAGCTACTACCACATCCGCGTCGGTGAGGCGGTAAACGCCAACGCTGCCTGGTACTACCCGGAGCCGAAACCAGCCGCCGCCCATATCAAAGGGCGGGTAGCGTTCTGGAAAGGCGTGAAAGTGGTGGCTTGATCCGGAAAGCCAGAGGGGCATAGGTTGGGGTGAGCGTAGCGATGCCCAACAAGATTGATCGGCATAGGTTGGGGTGAGCGCAGCGATGCCCAACAGATCGAGGGGCATAAGTTGGGGTGAGCGCAGCGATGCCCAACAGATCGAGGGGCATAGGTTGGGGTGAGCGCAGCGATGCCCAACAAGATTGATCGGCATAGGTTGGGGTGAGCGCAGCGATGCCCAACAAGATTGATCGGCATAGGTTGGGGTGAGCGCAGCGATGCCCAACAGGTCGATCAGCCGCAGCCCGCTGACTCGCCATCCGCTAAGCCAAGCTGGCCAGCGGCTTGAGCAACACCAGCGCGAAGTTTTGTGCGCTGTCGGTCCAGCTCTGTTGCAAGGCCAGCCCGGCTTGCGCTGCCATCTGACCGAAGCCGTGCAAAGAATACTTGCAACTGATCTCGACCCGGATCGCCTCGTCGGCGGCAAAGGCAATCGCACATCCATCGACCAGCACGGTTTGCGCGATGACACTGACGAGATCGGTTTCGATGCGTTCGGTCTGACGGTTGTAGACGGCGCGATGGCGAAACCGCTGCAAATCGAAGTTGCTGCCGAGTTCGCGGTTGAGCCTCGCCAGCAGATTCAAGGTGAATCGCGCGGTGACACCGGCGGCGTCGTTATAGGCGGCTTCGATCACTTTCGGGTCTTTTTGCAGATCAATGCCAACCAAGGCGGCGCCGTTGGCGCCCATTTCGCGTCGCATCTGCGCCAGCAGGGCAATCGCTTCGGGCTGGGCAAAATTGCCGATGGTGGAACCCGGAAAGAAAATCAGCGTGCGCTGCGCTGGGCGTTGCGGTTGCGGCACCACAAAGGTCTGGGTGAAATCGCCACAGACCGGCAGCATTTCCAGTGTCGGCAGTAGCGCCGACAACTCGGCGACGCTGGCGAGCAGGGCGGCGCGCGAAATCTCGACCGGCGCATAGGCCACCGCTGCTGGCAGCGCTTGCAACAAAAGCTGGGTTTTGACGCCGCTACCGCTGCCGTATTCGACCACCAGTACGCCGCTACCGATGGCGGCGCCGATGGCCGCGGCCTGGGTCTGCAGGATCGAGCATTCGCTGCGCGTCAGGTAGTACTCGGGCGCGGCGCAGATTTGCTCAAACAACGCCGAACCGATGGCGTCGTAAAAATACTTTGAGGGCAGCCATTTGGGATCCGCCTGTAGTCCCTGCCGAAGTTCGTCGGCAATCGCGTCGGTAGAGGGATGCAAATCGGTCAAGCGCACGCGGTGGTGACCGCTGGCACCGCTCATGCGGCGTCCTCGGCCAGACGAATGCCGGAAAATTGCCAACGATCAGCCGGATAGAAAAAGTTGCGGTAACTGGCGCGCAGGTGCGATTGCGGCGACACGCAGGAACCCCCGCGCAACACCCATTGCCCGCACATGAACTTGCCGTTGTATTCGCCGAGTGCGCCCGGCAGCGGACGAAATCCCGGATAGTTGACATAGGGGCTGGAAGTCCACTCCCAGACATCGCCAAACCATTGGCCGGCGGCGCCGGAATCGCTGCTCGCGTCCGGCGTTGCCGGTTGCGGATGCCAGTGGCCCTGCTCCTGAAAGTTGCCTTGCACGGCTTGCGGTTCGGCCAAGTGCTCCCATTCTTCCTCGCGCGGTAGTCGCGCACCGGCCCAGCGCGCAAACGCGTCGGCCTCAAAAAAACTGACGTGGCAGACCGGTGCATCGGGCTGCAAGTCGATGTCGCCGCGCAGGCTGAACTCGGATTGGCCGTCATCCGACCAGTACAGCGGGTGAAGCCATGCCTGCCGCTGGACCTGATCCCAACCCTCTGCCATCCACAGGCGATGATCGCGGTAGCCGCCATCGGCAATGAATTGCTGATAGTCGACGTTGCTCACCGGCCGCGCCGCAACACGGTGCGGATGCAGTAACACAGCGTGCCTGGGGGTTTCGCAATCAAAGGCAAAGCCGCTGCCCTGATGACCGATTTGCACCACGCCCGGCGACCCATCGAGCCAGCGCTGCGGCCGGTTGACCCTGGCGCCGATGGGCGCCTGCGGTGGGCGGCGGCTCAGCACTGGCGGCAATAGCGCGGGTCGCAGTGGATTGATCGAGAACACATGCTTGATGTCGGTGAGGATCAATTCCTGATGCTGCTGTTCGTGGTGCAGGCCGAGGGTGAGAATGGCGGCGAGTTCGGCGTCTACCGATCCACGCGCCAATAGCGCTGCCAGCCGTTCATCGACTTGTTGTCGATAGCCGATGATCTCGGCCAGGGTAGGCCGCGACAGCAATCCACGCGCCGCTCGCGCGTGCATCGGACCGGCGCTCTGATAGTAGGAATTGAACAAGACCATCCAATTCGGGTGCAGCGGGCGATAGCTTGGATCGCGACCCAAAACGAATTGCTCAAAGAACCAGGTGGTGTGCGCCAGGTGCCACTTGCTCGGACTGACATCGGCCATGCTTTGCACCACGGTGTCTTCCGGGGCGAGCCCCTGCACCAGCTGCAGCGTGGTCTGGCGGACATCGCGCAATGCCAACCACAGGCCCGGGCCATGCCGGTCGGGGTGGCTGGCTGTGGGCGAGTTTGGCGTGGCCTTGGTGGTAGGGCGATGGGTCACTGCACAGCTCGTCTGTTGTCGAAACTTGGTTTGAAAAATCAACGATGACGGATCGTTCCATCGCAGCGGTTCTGTAGGGTGGGTGCAACCCACCATGGTTC
>PEUI01000072.1 GCA_002785585.1 Lysobacterales bacterium CG02_land_8_20_14_3_00_62_12 | reverse complement strand
CTGTAATAAGTGACAGCTTGACGTTTGATGGACTCCGCGTTCATGGGGAACGCAGGAGACCAACAATGCACGAGATCATTATCGGCCGGCCCAGCTGGCGCAATATTTCCGCACCACTTCTGGACAGCATGTATGCGCTGCGCCACGAAGTATTCAAAATCCGCCTCGGCTGGGAGGTCGACAGTCAAAACGGTCGAGAAAAAGACTGGTTTGATCGACTTGAGCCGACCTATGTCGTTGCGCGACACGATAGCGACTTCAATCGGGCGACCGGAAGTTCACGTTTGCTGCCGACGCAGTCGCCTTACATGCTGAAGGATGTTTTTCCTCAGCTGCTCAATGGGCACGCGGCACCGCAAGCACCGAATATCTGGGAGGTCAGCCGATTCGCGGTCGCGCGACCGGATAGTTCGGTCACTTTTGGAATGAACGAGACCCCCGCCTCGATGATCGGCGAAATCGTGCGTTTCGTCCGCCGCAACGGCGTCGATGAAATCGTCACCGTGACCAGCGTTGGCGTCGAGCGATTGTTGCGCAGTTTGGGGTTGAAGCCGCAACGCTTCGGCCCCGCCCTGCAGATCGGCAATGTGCGCACGGTGGCGCTACGGGTGCCGATGGATGACGCCGCTGAATGGGCGTTGTGGGGTTGCCTGGAAGCCGATTTGGCGCAACAGCAGGCAGCGGCGTAAACAGTTTTGGTGCGGCGGCGGTCAGCCACGATCCTGCCCCGGATCGTCGTGGCTTGGCCGTCGCCACACCAAATCTTTGCTATTGGGCATCGGCCACCGGCCCGGCGCATTGCCGGGCCCGAACCGACCCCTGTAAGAACTTACAGTGTCGCCGATCCCGGGGCGCTGCTATTTCTGCACTACGCGCCGCGATTTGGCGCTCTCGTACAGGGAAATCAGATGGACGCTGGATTGGTAAAAGTGGAACTGCTGGGGTTTCCGCACTCGGTGGGCATCGTGCTGGAGCTGGTGCTGCGCCGCTCGATGGCGCGCCCCGGCTGGCGCTATTTGGTGCAGGTGGCTGGACATCCCACCGTGGGCACGGTCTCATTGATTGCCGCCAATGCCAATGTCAGCACGGTCAGCCCGGGACTAGCCGGTGCGTTGGCAACACTGACCGTGGCGGCGGTAACCCAACTCGAACAAGCGCCCTACACCATCGCCACCGACCAATTGTTTAGCGGGCTGCTGGAGGCGCTTGACGTCATCGTCTCGCGCGCGCTGGCTGGGCCCGCTGACCGCACGCCGTCGGCGGATTCTGCCCACCCTGAAGACCGGCGACCGGCTGGCAATGCTGGCCCGGTGGTGGGCCGTTTCAGCGCCAGCGCAGCGTTCCGGCCCCGGGTCTTGCTGGTCGATCAGAGCCGGGCGATTCGGGCGCAACTATCGGCGGCGATGGCCGATATGGAAGTGGCAGTGGTGGCCCAAGCGGATCAGCAGGGCGCCCAGACCGCGTTGGCGGAACAGCATTTCGATGCGCTCATTTTTGATGCGGACTTGGTCTCGGGCAGCCCGACCGGTTTTTGCCGCCAGTTTCGACAACTGCTGCCGAAGGGGTTGCCGGTGCTGATCCTGACCAGCCACCGCAGCGCGATCGACCGGCTCTGGCAGTCGCTGGCGGGATGCAGCCGATCACTCAGCAAACCGATTGACCTGGAGCGG
>PEUI01000149.1:15739-19806 GCA_002785585.1 Lysobacterales bacterium CG02_land_8_20_14_3_00_62_12 | reverse complement strand
AAACAGAATGCCGTCGTCGATCTTGAGGTGCAGTTTGATCGCCACCCGCAGTGCCGGGCTTTCATAGCAGTAGGCACTGCGTACGCTTGCCGGCAGTGGCAGTTCGAAGCTGGTTTGGGTGAGCATCAGGGTCTGTTTGTGCAGAGACTTGTCCGCGTTGACGCCGCGACTGCGCCGGGTTTCGACTTCGAGTTTGATTTCGATGTTGGCGCGTTTGCCGATGGCGGTGGCGGGCAGGCCGCTGATCCGTAGTCGATCTGCTGCGGATGAGCCGGTCGGCAGGCATTCGGCGCTGATCTGCTGGTTCATCGTTGCGTCCTCCCAGGTGCCCCGGTTTGTTACCATGGCGCGTCCCTTGATTGAATCGCCATGACCATCCGAACCCGCTTTGCCCCCAGCCCCACGGGGTTTTTGCATATCGGCGGTGCGCGCACCGCATTGTATTGCTATCTGGAAGCCCGTCGCCGCGGCGGCGAGTTTATTTTGCGCATCGAAGACACCGATCAGGAGCGCAGCACGCAGGTTTCGATCGATGCCATTCTCGATGCCATGGAGTGGCTCGGCCTGGACTACGACGAAGGCCCGTTTTACCAGTCGCAGCGGATCCATCGCTATCGCCATGCCGCCGAAGAACTGGTGCAGAGCGGCCATGCCTATCGGTGCTGGTGCAGCAAGGAACGGCTCGACAGCATGCGCGAGGCGCAGATGGCCGCCGGCGAGAAGCCGCGTTATGACGGTCGCTGCCGCGAACATCCGGAAGCCATCGCCGGGGTCACGCCGGTGATTCGTTTTCGTAACCCGCAAGCTGGCGTGGTGGTATTCAACGACAAAGTGCGCGGCCGCATCGAGATCGCCAATGCCGAGATGGATGATCTGATCCTCTGGCGTTCGGATGATTTTCCGACCTACAACTTTGCGGTGGTGATCGACGATATCGATATGCGCATCACCGATGTGATTCGTGGCGAAGACCATATCAACAACACCCCGCGCCAGATCAATATCTATCACGCGCTGGGGGCGACGCCGCCGAGCTTTGCGCACCTGCCGATGATCCACGGTGCCGATGGCGCCAAGTTGTCCAAGCGCCACGGTGCGGTCAACGTCATGCAGTATCGCGACGACGGCTATCTGCCGCACGCCCTGCTGAACTACATCGCCAGGCTCGGTTGGTCGCACGGCGACCAGGAGATTTTTTCTCGCGAGGAATTGCGCACCCTGTTCAAAGTGGATGATGTCAATCGGGCGCCGTCGCGATTTGATTTCGACAAGCTTGCCTGGCTCAATCAGCATTACTTGAAGACCGATCCTCCGGAGTCGGTGGCCGCGCATTTGCTGTGGCAATTGCGCGAGCTCGACTTCGATTTGGCGCGGGGTCCGGCGCCGGTCGATGTAGTGGTGGCGCTGCGTGATCGCGTGAAAACGCTCAAGGAAATGGCCGAGCGGGCGCGCATCTGGTATCTGGATCTGGAGGGCTTTGAACCAGCGGCAGCGGCCAGGCATCTGGTGGCTGCGGCGGTGCCGGGTTTGCAGTCGGCGCGCGGTCAGCTGGCCGCGATTGCGCCAGCGCAGTGGTCATCGACCACGGTCGATGTGGCGTTGCACGCCGCCGCCGAATCGCTTGGATTGGCGCTCGGCAAAGTGGCGCAACCGCTGCGCGTGGCAATGACCGGCACCCAGGTATCGCCGTCGATCGAGCACACCGTGTTTTTGGTCGGCCAGACACGCGCTTTGGAGCGCATCGATCAGGCGCTGGCGCACATTTCGGCGGTGCCGGCATGATCGATTGGCTGCTCGCGCTGCCTTGGCCGGAACGCATCGCGGTGCTGGTGTCGGCGTCGATGCTGGCCGGGGTTTTGGGCGGCTGGATCGGCTGGTTCCGCAATCGCATGGGTCTGGGCATGCTGCTCGGCGTGCTGCTCGGTCCGGTCGGCTGGCTGCTGTTGCTGTTGCTTCGTCCGGCGTATGTGCCGTGCCCGGAATGCAATGCCGCAGCGCACCCGAAATGGGCGCGTTGCCCGGTGTGCAAGTGCGACCTGCAACGCGCGTTGAAGCGCAGCGCGGGATCAGCGCAGCGCGCCGCCCGCGCCGATTGGCGCTGATCGGGAGTCGGCCATGAACCTGGGTGCCAGCCATCACCACCACGGCCACGCGCCGGCGCGTTTTGTGCACGAAGTGGAGCTCGCCTGCGAACTTCGTGGCTTGCGGCTAACCCCCTTGCGCAAACGCGTGTTGGCGCTGATTGCGCATGCGGCCAAGCCGGTCAAAGCCTACGATTTGCTCGACGACTTGCGCACACAAACCGGCAAGTCAGCGCCGCCCACGGTGTATCGCGCGCTCGATTTTTTGTTGGAGCACGGGTTCATCCACAAGCTCGAATCGATCAACGCCTATACCGGTTGCCCGCATCCGAGCGAACGCCATAGCGCGCCATTTTTTATCTGCGATGGTTGTGGCGCGGCCACCGAGTTTTGCAATAGCCAGGTCGCCGAACTGTTGTTGGCACACGCCCAGGAACTGGGTTTTGCGCCGAGCGCGCAGACCTTGGAAGTGCATGGCCGTTGCGCCCGGTGTCAACGTGCCTGAGTGGGACCGGGGCGGCGCGGTGTTGGTTCGCGTTGGCGGCTGCGGCGCTTGGCTGCGAGCGGCGTCCTGGCTAGTTGTGGTGTTGGGTCTTGGCCCGGCCGCTCTGCCAGCGCAGGATTTTCCACCGGAAAGCGCCGCCACGACCGGTGCCGCCACACCCGGCGCCGGGCCGCCCGCAGCGGTTGCCCCGGCGCTGCCTTCGGCGGCGCCGCCACCGCGCCAGTCGGCGCCTGCAATCGCCACAACACCGGCGACCGCTGGCGAGCGTTTATTGCCGACATCGAAGCCGCCAGCGGTGGGTGCTTCGCCAACGGCAACGACGCCAGTCGGCAGCGCCGTCGCGCCAGTGGCCGCAGCCGATGAGCTGGTGACCGATGCCGCGGCGATCCGGGATGCTGGCGTGGAGATATTTCCGACCACCGAGGGGTCGCCATTTGCCGATGCTTTGGAGCCGGTACCGACGCAAGTTCAGTCGCTGACCCTGCTCGGCGAATCGATCCAACCGGGAACCCGCCACGAATTGCGCTGGCAATCCAGCCAGAGTTTCGATGGCAGCGTGGTCGCTACGCCGGTGGTGGTGTTGCATGGAGCGCGACCGGGGCCGCGCCTGTGTTTGACCGCAGCGGTGCACGGCGATGAGTTGAATGGCATCGAGATCATCCGCCGGGTCACCAACAATATCGATGTCGCCGAGCTGGCTGGCACCGTCATTGCCGTGCCCATCGTCAATTATCTGGGTTATTCCCGTGGCACCCGCTATCTGCCCGACCGGCGCGACCTGAATCGCTATTTTCCGGGCCATCGCAGCGGCAGTTCGGCGGCGCGCATCGCCTTCGGGTTTTTCAACGACCTGGCGCGCCACTGTCACGCGCTGGTGGATTTTCATACCGGTTCGTTTGATCGCAGCAATCTGCCACAAGTGCGCGGTGACCTGCGGATCGCGGCGGTGCAGAGTTTTGCCCGCGGCTTCGGCGCCACCGCGGTGTTGCACTCGCCCGGCAGCGTTGGCATGTTGCGGCGGGCGTTGACCGACGTCGGCATTCCGGCGGTGACGTTCGAATTGGGCGCGCCGCTGAGGCTGGAGCCCAGCGAAATTGATTTTGGCGTGCAGGCGATGCACTCGCTGCTGCACGGTTTGGGCATGACCCGCAGTTTTCGCGCCCGCTCCGAACCGCAGGCGCTGTTTTATGCCGCCAAATGGGTGCGCGCCGATACCGGTGGCATGCTCTTTGCCGAAGTGGAATTGGGCGACCGGGTGCGGGTCGGACAACGCCTGGGCAAGGTCATCGACCCGCTGCAAAATCTCGAACGGCCGATCCTGTCACCGGTGCGCGGCAAGGTGCTGGGGATGGCGCTGAACCAGATCGTGCTACCCGGATTCGCGGTCTTTCATCTGGGCGTGCAGACCAGCCAGCAAGTGCTCGCCGAAGCCGCTGCCAGACTGCGGCGGGCGCACGCCGAGGGTGACCGCATGGACGAGG
>PEUI01000149.1:8997-15620 GCA_002785585.1 Lysobacterales bacterium CG02_land_8_20_14_3_00_62_12 | reverse complement strand
CTGTTGAGAGCCGCTGCGCTGCAACCGGGCTACGCAGAGCAATCCGGGAAAGAAGCTACAGGAATCGATCCCAACCCGGTTTGGGCGTGAAGCGCGGTCCGTACTTGACCGCCAACGCTTCGAGGCGGGCTTTGAGCAGGGCACCGCCGGTGTCGCGGATATATTGAATCGGGCCGCCACGAAATGGGGCGAAGCCGGTGGCGAAGATGACCCCGGCGTCGAGATATTCCTCGCTTTCGACAACGCCTTCGTGCAGGCAGGCCACCGCCTCGTTGAGAAACGGCAAGATCATCCGGTCTTCCAGGTCGGCGGCGGCGCGATAGTTTTTGTCGATAACGGGTTTGACCGCACGGCCGTCTTTCCACAGGTACAGTCCCTGGCCATCTTTCTTGCCGCGTTTGCCCGCCGCCAGCAAGGCTTCCAGTTGCGCCGGCACGGTCATGCCGACGACCGGACCGACGACCTTGCCGACCGACGCGGCGACGTCGAGGCCGACGACATCGGCGAGCTCGATCGGGCCCATCGGCATGCCGAACTTTTTGGCGATGCGATCGATCACCGGTCCCGGCACGCCTTCGCTGAAAATGGTTGCGGCCTCGATCAGATAGGGCACCAGGATGCGGTTGACCAGAAACCCCGGCGAGGTCGATACCAGTACCGGCAGTTTGTCGATGGCTCTGACGAAAGCGGCGGCGCGCGCCGTGGTTTGCGGGCTTTGTCGCGGGTGTTTCACGATCTCGACCAGCGGCATCATTGCCACCGGATTGAAATAGTGGATACCGACAAAGCGCGTGGCATCCAGCAGTCCGGCATCGAGTTCTGGCAGCGGAATGCTGGAGGTGTTGGTCGCCAGCAGCGCGCCTGCTTTCATCCGTGGTTCGAGATTGGTGTAGAGCGCCCGCTTGGCTTCGAGGTTCTCGAAAATGGCTTCGATAATCAGGTCGGCATCGGGCACCCGGGTGCTGTCGACATCGGCGGTCAGGCGCGCCATGGCGGCGGCAATCTTGTCGGCGGTCTTCAGCTTTTTGGTAAACAGTGCCAGCGCGCGATCCAGTGCCGGCTGCACGTATTTCAGTTCGCGGTCTTGCAAACTCACGGTGAAGCCCTGCACGGCGCACCAGGCGGCGATGTCGCCCCCCATCACGCCAGCGCCGACGACATGCACATGGCCGATGCCATGCGCCGCTGTCGTGCCGAGATTCTTCAAGGCTTCCTGCAAGAAGTAGACGCGGACCAAATTCCGCGCGGTGGCGGTTTGCGCCAGTTTCACCACCGCGCGCGGCTCTGCGGCCAGCCCGTTGCGGACACTGCCGCCGAAGCGCCGCCAGAACTCGATGATGGCAAAGGGCGCCGGATACTGGCGTGGATCGGCCTTGGCCGCGACCTGCTTGCGCAGCACCGGCGCGAGTGCTTGGCGCACGATCCAAAGATTGCTCACGGCGACTTTCAAACGTTGCAGCAACGGCCGCTGGCGGCCACGTTGCAGCAGTTCGCGGGCGCCATCGAGCAGGGCAGCCGGGGCGACAACGCGGTCCACCAGACCGATCGCCAGCGCCGCGCTGGCAGCCAATGCGCGCCCGCTCAGCATCATCTCCATCGCGGCGGTGGCGCCGACCAGGTGGGGCAATCGCGAACTGCCCCCCCAACCGGGTTGAATGCCGAGTTTTACTTCGGGTACGCCGAGGCGGGTCTTGCTGTCATCGCTGGCGATTCGATAGCGGCAAGCCAGCGCAATCTCCAGACCGCCGCCCATGCAATGGCCGTGAATGGCAGCCACGGTCGGGATCGACAGCGCGGCCAATTTGCCGAACACACGGTGTCCGCGTTGGATCGCGTCGAGCGTTTCGCCATTCTCGGCGAAGCGCTGAAACTCGCGGATATCGGCACCGGCGATGAACCCAGCCGGCTTGGCGGAGCGCACCAGCAGGCCACGCGGTGGCTCGATGGCGACCCGATCCAGCATTTGCCCGAGCTCGTCGAGCACCGCCTGGCCCAGTGTATTGACCGTTTCCCCAGCGCGGTCCAGGCTCAAAACCAACACGCCATCGGCGCCGAGATCGGCGTGCCAGTGGGAAAAGCGCAGACCTTCAAACATCATCAACTCCTCGGATTGGCGGGCAGAATGGAACGTAGCGAGCGCCCAAGTTGAGCGCATCGGCCAAGAGCGGTCAATCCGCAACCGCCGCAGCGGGGTCGGCGAGGGGCCGTTGCGGCAGCGTAGCCCGGATGCAGCCAGTAGCCCGAATGCAGCGCAGCGCAAGCGTCATTCAACAGCGGAGCTGGTCATCCGGGAGGTCGCTCTCAACAGCGGAGCTGGTCAATCCGGGAGGTCGCCTGCCACCAAAAACTGCCACTACGCGCTGTTGTTTAGCCTGGCTTGGCGTCTGGGTAAGCCGCGCGCTGGAATCGGCCCCATCGGCATTTGTGGGGTGGACGGTGAAATATCCGGCGCAATTGGCTAAGGTGCCGACTATGGCCAATGATTTCCACCCGATCACCAGCAGCGAATCGACGTCCGTTTTCGTGACGCAGCAACTGATCGACGACTTGTCCAGCAACGAACGCAACGTGATCGCGATCGAGTCACCGGTGGTGCCCGACCTGATCGCGCAATTCCGTCAGTTTGCCATGCGCAGCGGTTTGCCGATTTATTTGTGGACCGCCGATGCCGGCATCGTCAGCCTGCGCGAGATGGATTTTGTGGTTCCCGGTAGCCAGCGTTTGGTGGATGCGTTGCGCCACGTGGCGAGCACTTTGCATCTGGGTATTTATCTGTTTGTCGGCGCCAACAAGGACTTGCGTCCGCCGGCCTCCGGCGTGGTCCGCCAGATCGCCCGGCCGGGGGCCTCGGTGGAGGGCCGCAAACTGGTATTTCTGGACAAGAAAGTGCGCTTGTCCGAAGGTCTGGACTCGATGGTGTTTCACATCGTCCACGATATTTCGCTGCGTCGGCCGCCGCGCCTGCGCGATGGCCGGTGGGTGGTCTGATGCAGCCCGTTCGCGGTTCGGTGTTGATCCTGCTGAACGAACGCGGCGAGCGGCGGCGGCTGTTCGAATTGCTCGACTCGATGGAGTTTGATGCGATCTATGCGGCCAAGGATGCGTCGCAGGCGCGGGCGATGCTCCAGCAGGAAAACGGCGTTGCCTTGATCGTGCTGGAGTTTACCGAAGCCGATCAGGAAGCCGATGCGCTGTGCCGGGATATTCGCAGTTCAGAACGCACCAGCAAGATTCCGGTGTTGGCCATCCTCGGTGACGATCCGGCAAAAATTTGGGCCGGGGCTGGTATGCCGGCGGCGGTCAGCGACTGGGTGGCGGTGCCGGTCGACGTGGATTTGGTGCGTAGCAAGATCGTCCGTTTGTTCGCGCCGGTGCCGAGCGTGGATGAAGTCCAATCCGGGCAGGAGCTGGCTTATCGCTTTGCGTTTGATGCGGCTCGCGATGAAATGCTGGTTTCGGACCCCGCCAGCGGACGCGTGCTCGCGGTCAACCAAACCTTTATTACCCAGGCGGGGTATGCCGTTGGCAATGTCGTTGGCACGCTGCTGGATGCTTGGGACCTCAGCCATCAAGACCGTGAACGCGCCGATTTGATGAGCGCCGTGGCGCGCAGCGGCAGCGTGAGTTACCGCTGTCTGACACCGCGTGCGGATGGCCGCAAAGTGATGATGGATACGGTCACCCGAATGGTGCGCAGCGGCGCCGATGTGCGCTGGTTGACCATGCAGCGGCCGGCCGAGCGCGAAGAATCCGGTCATGCACTGGCAGAGTTTATCGATGGCCTGTGGAAGTTGCGTGGGGCCAGTGCCGTGGCCCGCGCTGCGGGCCAGAAGTTGATCGAGTTTGGCCGCCTGGATGCGCTGTTGCTGGTGAGCCACCGCGGCGATATCACCGTCGCGCCGACCGATGCGGCCAACGCCTCGGATGCCGCAGCACTCACGCTCAACTACGTGCGCCCCGGGGTGCCGCGGGCGATCGCCGAGCAGTTGGCGCAGGCGGTGTTGCGCAAAGTTCAAGCTGGCGATGCCTTTGTCGTGTCGGCCAATGCCTGGCGGGCTTTGGGCGGCGAGGCGCACAGCAATGGTTTCCGCATCGAGTCGCTGATCGGTTTGCCATTGCGCGATGCCAGTGATGCGGTGATCGGCGCCTTGCTCACCGCCTCGCGCGAGGTGCTCGCCGATGGCTCCAGCCTGCCCAGTGCGGTGCGCGCGATGGCCGGCCGGGTGGTGATGGAGTTGGCGCTGGAGCGGGCCGTTGACCAGGGCCGTGCCAAAGGCCTGCAAGACTCGCTCACCGCGCTGCCGAACCGGTTGTTGTTCAATGATCGACTCGAAATCACGCTGCGCGAGGCCCACCGCACCGGCGAAATGTTTGCCGTGCTGTTCGTTGACCTGGACCGCTTCAAGACCGTCAACGACAGTCTGGGGCACGGCGTCGGCGACGAATTGTTGATCGCCGTGGCCAAGCGTTTGTCCACTGCCGTGCGCGGTAGCGACACCGTGGCGCGCTACGCCGGTGATGAGTTCACGCTGATCTTGCGGCACATGGTGCAGCGCGATGACGTCTTGCGCATTGCCGAAAAAATGTGCCGGATTCTGGAGTCGCCGTTGACCTTGAGCGACGGCCGCGAATTGCACATCACCGCCAGTATTGGCATCAGTTTTTACCCCGACGATGCCGACAGCGCCGAAAAATTGCTGCAACACGCCGATGTCGCCATGTACAACGCCAAGGGCATGGGCCGCAATACTTTTCAGGCCTATGTGGCGGTGCCGGAAGAATCGCACCAGCAGCGGTTGGCGCTGGAAGCCAAGTTGCGCGTGGCCGAACGCAACGGCGAGCTGCGTTCGTTCTACCAGCCGCAGGTGTCGGCACAGACCGAAGACATCATCGGCATGGAAGCCTTGATTCGCTGGGAGCACCCCGAGCTCGGCATGATTTCGCCAGGATTTTTTATTCCGCTGGCCGAAGAAACCGGGCTGATCGTTTCCATCGGCGAGTGGATCTTGCGCACCGCTTGTGGCGACGCGCAGCGCTGGAATCAGCGCTTCGGCCATCCGTTGCGGATCAGCGTCAACCTGTCGGCGCTGCAATTGCGGCAGCCCGGCATGATCGACATCGTGCGCACGGTGCTGGGCGAAACCGGGTTGGACCCGCATCTGCTTGAGCTCGAAGTGACCGAGAGCATCAACGTCAAGACCATTCCCAATCTGGTCGAAACCCTGCAAGGGCTGCGCGATTTGGGTTGTTCGATAGCGATCGATGATTTCGGCACCGGCCAAAGTTCGCTTGATTATCTGCGCCGTTTTCCGGCCGACCGGATCAAGATCGACCAAGTGTTTGTGCGCAATATTGGTGTCGATCCGGACGATGAGGCGATCGTGCGGGCGACCATCAGCATGGCGTTGAACCTCGGTCGCGGGGTGATCGCCGAGGGCGTCGAATACGAGGAGCACCTGAATTTCCTGCGCGACAATGGCTGCGAGGAATTGCAGGGCTACCTGTTCAGTCGGCCGCTGCCAGCGGCCACCTTCGAAAACATGATGGCGGAACGTGAGAAGCTGATCGCTGGCGGCGCGGCGGTCTGAGCGGGTCGGCAATACCGACCGCTGCCAGCAGGGCGGCGGGCGGAGGCCGGCAGCATGGTGAACTTCCTGAGATATCCGCAGTCCAAGCGCGCGATTCCCGGAACTGGAGGTGCGCCACCATGTCGTTCTCGCTTGTCCAGGCAGTGCCAGCATTCAACCGGACCGGCACCAGCGTCGGCGCCATCGCGCCACTGGCTGAGGCCGATCCGCGACAGGAGAAACGCGTGAGCGAAACCGATGCCGATCTCGCCTTGGTGAAACGCGTCCAGAACGGCGAACGCGGTGCCTTCGACCTGTTGGTGCGCAAGTATCAACACAAGGTGTTCGGCATCATCTCGCGCTATATCAATAATTTTGCCGAGTGCCAGGACGTCGCCCAAGACACCTTCCTGCGCGCCTACCGGGCGATCGGCAAGTTTCGTGGTGATAGCGCGTTTTACACCTGGCTGTTTACCATCGCCACCAATACCGCGAAGAATCACTTGGTGGCGCAGCGTCGGCGACCACCATTGGACGATGTCCAGATCGAAGACGCCGAACTTTTTGATGGCGCGCTGAAGCTCAAGGAAACCGCCACCCCGGAACACGAACTGATGCGTCAGGAAGTGGAACGCGCGGTCACCGGCGCGGTCGCCGCATTGCCCAAGGAATTGCGCATGGCGATCACCCTGCGCGAAGTCGATGGTCTGAGTTACGAAGAAATTGCGCAAACGATGAATTGTCCGATCGGCACGGTGCGCTCGCGAATTTTTCGCGCGCGAGAAGCCATTGATGTGCGACTGCGCCCGCTGATGGGCAACCAGAGCGCGGGCTTGGAGGCGGTATGAACGAATCGATTCGCGAACAGTTGTCGGCCATGGCCGATGGCGAGATCCAATCCGAAAGCACCCGTTTTCTGCTCAAGCGGCTGGACCGCGACCCTGAGTTTCGCGGGCTTTGGGAGCGTTATCACCTGATCCGCGATTGCCTGCGCCGACAAGATCATGTGCTGGCGCCAAGCGATTTTTGTCAGCGCGTTTCGCAGCAAATCGAAAG
>PEUI01000149.1:8661-8977 GCA_002785585.1 Lysobacterales bacterium CG02_land_8_20_14_3_00_62_12 | reverse complement strand
CCGCTCATTCGCGCCCGCAGGCGGGAAGCGTCAATCCGCGCCGCCAGCTACTTTGGCGATCGCTGGCCGGTGGTGCCATTGCCGCCGGGGTGGCAGTGGTTTCGCTGTTTTCGGTGCGCGCTGACGTCGATGCCGGATTGCCGCAGCCGAGCGCCGCCGTGGCCAATCTGTCGCAGGTTGCCGCCATCACCTCGCGCGACTTGATCCCGCCGTGGAAAGAACAATCGGTGGCCAGGACGGATCGCTTTTTGTTGGTGCAGACGCCGCTGGCCAGTGAACTGGATCGGTACTTCATGCGCCATGGTTAAGCCGCTGG
>PEUI01000149.1:8017-8639 GCA_002785585.1 Lysobacterales bacterium CG02_land_8_20_14_3_00_62_12 | reverse complement strand
ACTGCCGATACCGCGCAGACCGGAAAATAAGCGCCATGACCGGCTGCCGATGGATCGCCTGGTACGCCGCCATGTTGGCGGGCATCAGCACCGCAGCGGTGGCGGCCGATGCGCCGGTGGTGTGGCTGCAACGGATGCAGCAGGCGCAATGGCAGCGCAGCTACGAAGGCGTCGTCGTCTATGTGCACGATGGCCGGGTCGATCAAGTGCGGATCAGTAGCCGCCCCGGCGCCGACGCGTTTCAGCGTTTTGCCAGCATGAGCGGTGATCGCCGCGAGTTGCTCAAGAGCGGCACCGAAGTCAGATCGCTGCAGGCGACCGCAGCACCAGCGGCGTGGCCGGCGATGGCCGGTCAGCAGCGTGCTTTGGATGCCCGCCAACTGGGCGAAAGCTATCACTTGCAGTGGCTGGGCACGGATCGCGTGGCCGGTTTCAACGCGCGCTTGATCGAGGCCGTGCCACAAGATCATGAACGCTATGGCCAGCGACTCTGGGTCGATCAGGAATCCGGTTTGTTGCTCGGTGCGGCGTTGATCGGTCCGCGGCAGGAGTTGCTTGAACAAGTCATGTTTGCGCAGTTGGCGTTGGACGCGCCGACGCCGGCAGCGCCGAGCGCTGGCGG
>PEUI01000149.1:0-7765 GCA_002785585.1 Lysobacterales bacterium CG02_land_8_20_14_3_00_62_12 | reverse complement strand
CGCCGCTGGGTTGATGCGACCTTGGCCGGATTGGTTCCGGCTGGCGGACAGTAGCGCGACGCTCGGCAGTTGCCGCGTCTTGCGGAACTTTCCGATGCCGCGACGAACCAATGCGGTCAGTCTGCTGGTGCAGCCACTTTGGCGGTCAGCAAGCGATCGCCGACGTTGCCAAGGCACCGAAGTCAAGCAAAGCGTTTCTCGAACTTTCCCCACCTCTCAACTTGAAACAGGAGATTCTGCCGATGTCCCGATTGAAACCATTCATTGTGCTGCTGTCGCTGACGTGGGTAGCAGCCGCCTCGGCGCAGTCCTTGCCGGATTTCACCGGTCTGGTGGAACAGAACGCACCCGCCGTGGTGCGCATCACGGTGACCAAGGGCGGTGGTGATGAAACCGCAGCGAACGCTGCCGAAGGCGCTCCCGGCCAGCGGGAAATGCCGGAGATTTTCCGCCGCTTTTTCGGTGACCCGCGGCAGTTTCAACACCCGGATATCCAGCAGACTTCGCTCGGTTCCGGCTTCATCATTTCGGCCGACGGCTACGTGATGACCAACCATCATGTGGTGGCCGATGGTGACGACATCAAAGTGGAACTGAAAGATCGCCGCGAGTTCAAGGCACGCGTCATTGGCAGTGATGAGCAAAGCGATGTCGCGCTGCTCAAGCTCGAAGCCAGCGGCCTGCCCACCGTCAAGCTGGGTGATTCCAGCAAGCTCAAACCCGGGCAATGGGTGATCGCCATCGGCTCGCCGTTCGGCATGGACTATTCGGTCACCGCCGGTATCGTCAGCGCGATCGGCCGCAACCTCGGCGACAACCAGCGCTACGTGCCGTTTATCCAGAACGATGTCGCCATCAATCGCGGCAATTCCGGTGGCCCGTTGATCAATCTGGCCGGAGAAGTGGTCGGCATCAACTCGCAGATATTTTCCAACACCGGTGGCTCGATCGGCGTGAGCTTTGCAATTCCGATGGATTACGCCAACAAGATCGTGACCCAGCTCAAGACCAAGGGCAAAGTCGCCCGCGGCTATCTTGGGGTCAGCTTGCAGGAAGTGGGTGGCGATAGTGCCCACGCCCTGGGTCTGCCGCGCGTCGGTGGCGCCTTGGTGGCACAGGTCAACAAGGCGACCCCGGCCGCCAAGGCCGGTCTCAAGGAACAAGACGTCATCACCAGCTTCAATGGCCAGCCGATTGAACGCTCGGGCGACTTGCCACCGATGGTCGGCGCGACCGTTCCTGGTACCCGCGTACAGCTCGGCGTTTTCCGCAATGGCAAGCAGATCGAAGTGCCGTTGATCGTGGGCGAACTGCCGGGCACGCTGGGTGGCGGATCGGCCGCCACGCCGAGTGGTCCGGCGCAGTCCGGCGATGCGCTCGGGATCGCGGTCTCCGAGCTTAGCAATGAGCAGCGCGAACAAGCCGGTCTGGATCCGAACACCGGGGTCTTGATCGAGCAGGTCACCGGGGCGTCGGCGCGCCGCGCCGGTTTGCGACCGGGCGACGTGCTGTTGATGGTCGGTCGCAACCGCATTGCCAGTGTCGCCCAGTTCAAGGCGGCTGCGGCGCAGGTACCGAAAGGGCAGCCGGTGCTGTTGTTGGTGCGCAGCGGTGACAGCAATCGCTTTATTACCTTGACGGCGGACAGCAAGTAAACCGCCGCCATTCCGGTCGAACCGGCCGCGCTGCCGGTTCCGGGCGCGGCGGATTGGGTTTTCCGCCGCGCCTTCATGCGATACTCTGCGGTCCCCCCAACCATCAGGTGCCCCGGCCGCGCGTCCGGGGCTTCGAGTCTGCATGAAGCATATCCGCAACTTTTCCATCATTGCCCATATCGACCATGGCAAATCGACGCTGGCGGATCGCTTTATCCAGATTTGTGGCGGCCTGCAGGCACGGGAAATGGAAGAGCAGGTGCTCGATTCCAATCCGATCGAGCGCGAGCGCGGCATCACCATCAAGGCGCAATGTGTGTCGCTGCCGTTTACCGCACGCGATGGCGAAACCTATTTGCTGAACTTTATCGACACCCCCGGCCACGTCGATTTTTCGTACGAAGTCTCGCGCTCGCTGGCGGCTTGCGAAGGGGCGCTGCTGGTGGTCGATGCGGCGCAGGGCGTGGAAGCGCAAAGCGTGGCGAATTGCTATACCGCCGTCGAACAAGGCATGGAAGTGCTGCCGGTGCTGAACAAGATCGACCTGCCGACCGCCGATGTCGCCAAGGTCAAACTGGAAATCGAGGCGGTGATCGGCATCGACGCCAGCGCTGCGCTGGAAGTCAGCGCCAAGACCGGACTCAACGTGCGCGAAGTACTGGAAGCCATCGTCACCCGTATCCCGCCGCCGCAGCCGACCGCGTGCCCCAATCTGCAGGCGCTGATCATCGATTCGTGGTTCGACAATTACCTCGGCGTGGTGTCGCTGGTGCGGGTGATGCAGGGCGAGATCAAGCCGCGTGACAAGATCCTGGTGATGTCCACCGGGCGCAGCCATGAGGTCGATCAGGTCGGCATCTTCACCCCCAAGCGCACGCGCCTGGAGCGACTCGGCCCGGGCGAAGTGGGCTTTGTCTGTGCCTCGGTAAAAGAAGTCCACGGCGCGCCAGTGGGCGACACCCTGACCCTCGCCAACCAGCCGGCGGCGTACGCGCTGCCCGGTTTTCAGAAGGTGCAACCGCGCGTGTTTGCGGGCCTGTTTCCGACCAAGGCCGATGACTATCCGGCGATGCGCGAAGCGCTGGAAAAACTTACCCTCAACGACTCCTCGCTGTATTTCGAGCCGGAAAGTTCGGAGGCGCTCGGCTTTGGTTTTCGCTGTGGCTTTCTCGGCATGCTGCACATGGAGATCGTGCAAGAACGACTCGAGCGCGAATACGATCTGGATCTGATCACCACGGCACCGACGGTGGTCTACCAGTTGCTGAAAACCGATGGCAGCGTGATCGACCTGGACAACCCGTCGAAATTGCCGCCGATCACCCAGGTCGTGGAAATCCGCGAACCGATCATTTCCGCCAGCATTCTGACGCCACCGGATTACGTCGGTAACGTCATTACCTTGTGCGAAGAAAAACGCGGCGCCCAGGTCTCGATCACCTACCTCGGCAGTCAGGTACAAATTATCTATGAAATGCCGCTGGCCGAAGTGGTGCTCGATTTTTTTGATCGGCTCAAATCCGTCAGCCGCGGCTATGCGTCGCTGGACTACCACTTTCTGCGCTTTGCCGTCGGCAACTTTGTGCTGTTGGATGTGTTGATCAACGGTGACAAGGTCGATGCCTTGTCGAGTATTGTGCATCGTTCGCAGGCGGATCGCCGTGGCCGCAACGTTTGCGAAAAAATGCGCGAACTGATCCCGCGACAAATGTTCGATGTCGCCATTCAGGCCGCCATCGGCGGGCAGATCATCGCCCGCTCGTCGGTCAAGGCGATGCGCAAGAACGTGCTCGCCAAGTGCTACGGCGGCGATGTCAGCCGCAAGCGCAAATTGCTGGACAAGCAAAAAGAAGGCAAAAAACGCATGAAACAGGTCGGTCGGGTGGATATCCCGCAGGAAGCGTTCCTGGCCGTGCTGCAAACCAACGACAAGTAAACCAGGAATCGCTGCCCCCTCAAGATTTTTATCAACCCGGAACTAGACATGGGAACTATCAAGCTGGACTTTGCGTTGATTCTGGTGGTGCTGACCGCCATCACCGGGCTGATTTACGGGCTCGATCACTGGCTGTTTGCCAAACGCCGCGCCCAGCGTGCCGGTGGGGTTGCAAGCGAACCGATGTTGGTCGAATACTGCCGGTCGTTTTTTCCGGTGCTGTTGTTCGTGTTGCTGGTGCGCTCGTTTGTCGCCGAACCGTTTCGGATTCCTTCCAGCTCGATGATGCCGACCTTGTTGACCGGCGATTTTATCCTGGTCAACAAGTTCGCCTACGGTCTGCGCGTGCCGGTGTTGAACAAGACGGTGATCGCCGTCGGCCATCCCAAGCGCGGCGATGTGGTGGTGTTCAAGTATCCGGGTGATCGTCCCGGCGACCCGGAAGCGGGCACCGATTTCATCAAGCGGGTGGTTGGCGTGCCCGGCGATAGCATCGAGTTTCATGACAACACGGTGTATGTCGATGGGGTGGCCGTGGAACGCGTGCCGGAGGGAAGCTACGAGGTGGAAGATCAAGGCGCCGCTGCGCAATGGCCGCTGTTCAAAGAGCTGCTGCCGGGGCGCGAGCACGATATTCTGCAGCGCCCGGGACCGGCTTATCCGATGTGGCAGAATGATCGCTGGACGGTGGGTCCGGGCGAATATTTTGTGATGGGCGACAACCGCGACAACAGCCGGGACAGCCGATTTTGGGGTATGGTGCCGGAGGCCAACCTGGTCGGTCGAGCGTTCTTTATCTGGATGCATTGGGACTTTGTCGGCGGTGGTGCCAAGTTGGGTCGAATCGGCACAGTGATCAAAGGAGGGGCGTGACATGAAGATTTCCAAACACCAGCGCGGCATCACCTTGCTGGGATTTCTGATCGTATTGGTGGTTGCCGGATTCTTCGCTTTTCTGGTGATGCGGATCGGGCCGTCTTACCTTGAGTACATGAACGTGGTCACCGCCATGAAAGGCGTTGCCGCCGAGCCCGGCTCATCGACCTGGTCCATCGCGCAAGTACGCGGCGCCCTCGACAAGCGCCTGTACATCAACTACGTGAACGAGGCCCACGTTGGCCCCAAGAGTTTTGAAATCAAGCGCAGCGGCGGCGTCAACACGCTCAGTGTGTTCTATGAGGTGCGTGAAGACCTGCTCTACAACCTCGATTACGTCGCCACCTTCGAGAAGACCATCGAGTTGAACAGTCCCGGAAGCACGGCACTTTGAGTCGGCCATGAGTGGTCTTGTGGCGCGTACCCCGGCCGCCACCGCGGACTGGTTGAATCAGGCGCTTACCCATCGCAGCGTCGGTGCCCGGAACAACGAGCGGCTGGAGTTTCTTGGCGATGCGCTGGTCAATTTCATCGTCGCCGAAATGTTGTTTGAGCGTTTTCCCAAGGCGGACGAGGGCGTCATGACGCGGCTGCGGGCGAGTCTGGTTCGGGAGACCGCATTGGCCGGTCTCGCCCGCCGGTTGGCGCTGGGCGACCAGCTCAAGTTGGGACCGGGGGAAATGAAGAGCGGCGGCCATCGCCGCGACTCGATCCTTGCCGATGCCCTGGAAGCGGTCGCCGCCGCGCACTACCTGGGCGATGGTTGGGATTCGGCACGAACGCGGTTGCGCGCCTGGTTTGAGCCGCTGCTGGCCAACGTCAACGCTGAGCAATCCGGCAAAGATGGCAAGACAGAGTTGCAGGAATGGTTGCAGGCGCGCGGCCTGGGCTTGCCCAACTATCAACTGCTGGAAGCGAGCGGCCCCGATCACGCCAAGACGTTTACCGCAAGCTGCCAAGTGGCGGCGCTCGCGGTGGCTGCCACCGCCAGCGGCGACAGCCGCAAGCTGGCCGAAATTGGCGCCGCGAAAGCCCTGCTCCAAGTGCTTGAAAAAGCCAAGGACAAAGTAACCACAGGCGATGCCCAGCGATGACCGCGACCGCAACACCGGTCAGCCGCTTTGCCACGATTGCGGTCGCTGGGCGGCCCAATGTCGGCAAGTCCACGCTGCTCAATGCCTTGATCGGCTATCGCTTGTGCATCACCGCGTCCAAGCCGCAAACCACGCGGCACCGGATGCTGGGCATCATGACGCGGCCGAATGCGCAGATCGCCTTCATCGATACCCCGGGTATCCATGGCAGTCAGCCGCGCGCGCTCAACCGCGCTTTGAACCGCACCGCCAAGGCCGCCATCGACGAGGCCGACCTGGTGTTGTGGGTGATCGAGGCGCCACGCCAGACCGCCGAAGACGACGCCGTTGGTGCCTGGCTGAAAGATTTGCAGCGGCCCCTGGTCATTGCCCTCAACAAGATCGATCGCCTGCCCGACAAGTCGGCGTTGCTGCCGCTGTTGATTGAATTGCAGGCGCGCTACCAACCGCAGGCGATGGTGCCGGTGTCGGCGTTGAAGACCAAAGGCATCGAACAATTGCGCGGCCAGTTGATCGCGCTGTCGCCGGTCGGCGAAGCGCAATTCAACGAGGACGAACTGACCGATCGCAGTGAAAAGTTTCTGGCCGCCGAACGCGTTCGTGAGCAGGTGGTGCGGTTACTGCGCGATGAGTTGCCGTTCGCCACCACGGTCGAAATCGAGGGTTTTGAACGGGTCGGCAATCTGCTGCGGCTGGCGGCGGTGATTTGGGTTGAACGCGAGGGCCAGAAGGCGATCGTGATCGGCAAGGGTGGCGCGCAGTTGAAGACCATCGGTACCCAGGCGCGGATGGCCTTGGAGAGTTTGTTCGACTGCAAAGTGCATCTGGAAACCTGGGTCCGTGTGCGCAACAACTGGAGCGATGACGAACGCTCGTTGCGCGGTTTCGGTTTGGACCAGGTTTAGTAAAAACCGCCGATGCGCGTGCTGGCCGAGTCCGCTTTTTTGTTGCATGCACGGCCCTATCGAGAGACCAGTGCCCTGGTCGAACTGTTCACTCGGGATTACGGGCGGATCGCGGCGGTGGCGCGTGGTGTCCGTGCCAGCAAGCCGCGCTTGCAACGCGGTGCGCTCAGCCCGTTTCAATTTCTGTCGATCGATTTTTTGCAGCAGGGCGATTTGGCGCTGTTGCTGGCGGTGGAGGTGGTCGGCCATCCGCTTTATTTCACGGGGACCAAGTTGCAGTCGGCGCTGTATGTCAACGAGCTATTGACGCGCTTGACCGAGCGCAATGATCCGCACGCTGCGGTGTTTCAACGCTATGCCGCCTTGCTCGCGGAATTGCCGGAGTGTGCGCACCTGGGTTGGACCCTGCGCCGATTTGAGCGCGATCTGCTGGCCTTGCTGGGTTATGGACTGCAATTGGGGCAAGAGACCGCCAGCGGCTTGCCGTTGGATCCGCTGGCAGATTACGCCTACGAGCCCGGGCACGGTCCGCGGCTCTGGTCGGAGCAGTCGTCGGCGTTGCGCTGCCGTGGCAGCGAGCTGTTGGCCTTGCAAGCCGATCAACAGCCGGACGCGCAGGTGCTCGGCAAACTTCGGCAGTTGATGCGCACGGTGATCCGCCATCACTTGGGTGGCCGCGAGCTCGATGCCTGGCGCGTTTTCAGGTAAGTGGTAAGCGCACCGGTAGCGGCAGTTGCCGACGCAAGCGTTCGGCGGCGTCGAGGATGTGCTGCAACGCGGTCTCGCTCGGCAGTGCGCTCGGGCAATCGGCGATCAGTTGCAGTAGCTCGGCGCCGCCACAAAAGCCCAAAGCAGAGCGCAGACGATGCAGGGTGTCGCGCATTTTTTCCCGATCCTGATCGGCCCCCGCCTGCTGCAATTGCAACGCGAAGCCGCCGATCTCGGCGGCGAGCAGTCGGCGCAGGCCAACGACCACTTCCATGGTGCCGCAAGCGGTCAGCGCCATCGCGTCGTCCAGCGTTGCCACCGCCGTCGGGGTTGCTGGCGAAAGTGCGGGCGTCGGCGCTACCGGCAGACTCGGCCGTGGTGGCTGCAAGGCAGCGCCGAGCGCCGTTGCCGAGATCGGTTTTTGCAACACCGCGATGAATCCCAACGCCAGCAAGGCCGCCCGCTGCGCGGGTTCAATATCGGCACTGATGACGATTGCCGGGGTGGCGTGGTTCGGCGCTGATGGATCTGCCTGCGCCGCTCGCAACAGCGCCAGCGCGCCGCCACCGGGCAGGTTTCGATCCAGGATCA
>PEUI01000332.1:1467-8001 GCA_002785585.1 Lysobacterales bacterium CG02_land_8_20_14_3_00_62_12 | reverse complement strand
GGCTGGCAGCACGCCGCCGGTCTGGCTGACGCGGGCGATGCCGTTCTGGAACGCGAGACGCATGCCCTTGTCGGCGGACACCGACTCAGCGCCCCAGTCGTTTTCGAAGATAAAGTGTTCGAGCGCGCTGCCGTGCAGGCTGCTATAGCGCAGGAACTCGGCCTCACGCTCGCCATGTTCGCTGGTGGTGATCGCCCGGGTCGGGCGCGCGGCGGCATCGAGGGCGACGCCACGGAGCAGCAGACGCTGCGGTAGATCGAGCAGGGTTTCGACCTGGTAGTCGACCAGAGTCAGCGCGATGCTCGGCGCCGGGCGGATCGGCAGCACGCCGACCAGATCGGCCAGTTCGTTCTCGGCCGTATCCCAGGCGCTGGCGTAGCGCAGGCCCAGGCTGGCCAGACGTTGCGCGGCGACGAACTCGCCGTCGTTGGGCGCCGACACATCCAGTGCCGATACCGGGGTGGCGCCGGCCTGGGCGCCGATGGTGATGGCGCTGTAGCCGCCAGCCAGCAAGTCCTGACTGGTGGCAACCTCGCCGGCCGGGGTTTCGCTGATCAGTTCGAGCCGATGCAGGCTGCCCGGAGTCCAGTCCAGGCCGCTCACAGCATCGGGCTCGCCGCGCAACATCAGCCGGGCGCGGACCCGCACTAGGTAGGCCGGGGTATAGGCGAGCGCGCCGAACTCGTTGACGATGTTCTGGTCGTCTTCGCTGGCCGGTTGGTAGGACAGCGTGAGCCGACGGCCGAGCAACTCGCTGACGCGCAGGCGCTGGTCGAAGGCAATGGCGCTATCAGCAGAGGTGTCGGCACGCAGGCGAATGCGCAGCCATTGCTGGTCGGCATCGGCGAGCGCGGTTGATTCGTAGACCGTGCCGACCAGCTTGCCCGGCAGGCTGGCCGGCAACAAGCCGAGCGGGCGCGCCGAAATCGTCCGGCGTTGCAGTTGGCTGTCGAGCAGCGGTTGGCCCGGTTGGCCGGTCAGCCAGGCCTGGGCCCGCGCGCGCAGGGCATCGAGTGGCAGCTCGTTCGGCTCGGTGCTGCCGAGCCAGCTATCGGTGAACTCGCGCGCGCTGATGGCGGCCTGGGCCAAGGTGTCCGCGCCCGGGCTGAACTGGTATTCCTTGATCGCGGGGGCGAGCGGAATCCAGGCCTTGCCGCCCGCATCGACATGGCTGCCACGGTAATTGCCATAGGGCACGTAGGCGCTGACAAAAATGTGCTCGACCCGGAAACCGTTGATCGCGCCGCCCTGCACTACCGGCTCGGCGGCGATGCCGGCGGCGGCTAGGGCGCGACCGATATCGGCCGCCGAGGTGAGTCCGAGCATCGGGCCGAGCTGGCTGAGATTGAGTTCGATCACGCCCTTCACGTAACGTGCTGGCATCGAACTCGCGTGCAACAAAGCAATCAGCAAACTGGCCTGATCGGCATCATTGCCGCCGCCACTGCGCAGGGTTTCAGTCGCGCCTTTCTGCGCGCCGGCATACCACTCGGTGCGGATCTGGCTGCGCACGAAATCGTGGATATGCACTGGTTCGAATTCGAGCACGCGCGCCTGCTCGAGAATGGCTGGGCTGAGTTCGGTATCGGCGCTGGCGGCGAGATCGAGCGCACTGCCCGGCGCGGCGCTGGTGCTGGCGAAGCTGGGTGCGGTCGCCGTGGTGATCGGCAGCGGTCGCGGCGCAAAGTCGGGTGGCGCGACCGGCAGGCTGCGGACGCCGAGCACGCGCGCGGTAGGTTCTGCGGCAACTTTTTGCAGCAGGCCGCGCAGGGCGGCGAGATTGGGCGAGCCGCCCGACTTGCCGACGGCAGCGGTATCGGCAATGGCGCTTCGCAACACGGATTCCAGGCTACGCAGGCGCTGGCCCTGATCGGCATCGGCGGCCTGCCAGCGCGCCAAGGCACTGGGGTTCGCGCTGGTTCGAACCCGCTCACCGATTTCCGCGAGCCCGGCTTGCAAGAGAATCGCTTCGCCCAGGGCCAGACGCAATGGTGCGGCCAGATCGGTTTCGGTTGCGCTCTTGGCCACTTTCCCGGCAGTGCGGGAGGGGTTAGCGGCGCGCAGGCGGGCGGCCAGCCGTTCGAGCGCCGTGCCGGTCGATGCCGGTGCCGAAGTCAGCGGACGGACGACAGTGGCGGCGGTGACGTGCTTGGCGAGCGCCGCCTCGGCGCGCAGTTGCGCGACGAAGGCACCCGGGTCTTCGCCGCGCAGGATCGCCTGGCGCGCCGCTTGCGCGGCATCGTTGGCATGATTGTCGGGATCGGCCGCCGACGCGGTCAGGGTCGCCAGACCGGCCAGCAATACGAACGGCCAGCCGGTGATCCGGTTCACGGTGGGTCGCGTTGATTCCTTGTGCTGCGCACGCATGGGCTTACTCCGAGAGGTCATTACGAAAAGAGTGATCGGTGATTGGATTGGTGACGGCAGGCGCCGGTGGCGGGTAGCCCGGTTGCGCTCAACAGGATCAGCACCGCCAGCAGGATCAGGCCGCGCCAGTCGCTGGCCGGCACCGCTATCGGTTCGGCGACGGCGGTAGCGGTGACGGCGACCGGAACGATGGCGCTGGTGTTGCCGAAGCCATCCTCGGCCTGCACGGTGAAGGCGTTGGCGCCGGCAATCAGCGGAACCGCTGCCAGTTGGAACTGCCCACTCGAATCGGCTGAGGTCTGCCACTGATCGTTGCCTCGGTGCAGCCGCACGCTGGCACTGGGGCTGGTGCTGCCGACGAAGTCGATTTCCAAGGCCACGGTCGTGCTGCCATCAATCGGCGCGGTCACTTGGAGCGGTAGTACCCCGACCACCCGGATCGGCAGATCGACCGTGGCCGCAGAATTGCCGGCGGCATCAAGCGAACGCGCCGCCAAGCGGTGCGGACCGAGCGGCAATACCGGCAGGGGCGAACCATAGCGACCGGCCAGAACGTCCAGCGCTGGCAGGGGTTGCCAGGCGCCATCATCGACCTTCAGATCGACACTGGCGATGGCACTCAAGCGATCACTGGCTAGCACCCGTACCGGGTCGCCTGCATGCATCTGGGCGTTGTTGGTCGGCGCCTCGAAGGCAACTGCGGGCGGCTCACGATCCTGCATCAACAAGAGGTGGCTGTCCAGGATCGTGACCGCACGCAGGACCGGCAAATCGGCAGTCAGGCTGATCTCGACTTCGCCCAAGCCCCAGTCGGCGGTGGTCCAGATGAAGGGTTCGGTGTGCTGGGCGCCCGGGCTCAGATTGATGTGGAAGTCGGCCGCTTGCAGCAGTTGCTGACTATCGCGACGGCGCGCTTCCAGCCGTACCGGCAGGGTGACCAATTCGGCGGTGCCGATATTGTCGAGCACGAAGGCGGCATCGAGCGGAACGCCGTTGGCCCATTTGCTGGAGGCGATCAGAATCTGCCCCTGTAGCGCCACCACCGGCTGGGCGCGGCGCTCGACCTGGATCGTGACCTCGGGACCGACATTGCCGGCGCGATCCGTGGCGCGCGCGGCGATCTGATTCAGGCCAGGCTGTAGCGGCACGTTATCGACGCTGAAGATGCCGGCGGCATCGGCGCTCAGCACGGCGTTGAAGGCGCCGACCTGGAGCGCGACCTCGGCCAGAGCTTCGGTGCTGCCAACCACACGGGTGCTATCGGCGAAGAGGATCGCGCCATCGACCGGCAGATCGATCCGCGCCAGCGGCGGCGTGCGATCAATGGTGAAGCTTCGGAGTAGTTCGCTCTGCCGGTTGAGTGCATCGGTGGCGAGGACCCGCAGCAGATGTTCACCATCGTTGCTGACGGTGCCACCGGCCACGAAGGGCTGACCGTCCAGGGTGATCATGCTCTGCACCGGAGACACGTCGCTGATCGCGATTTGCAAGATGACCGGCTGATTGCTCAAAGCCCCCTGAGCGACGCCAGTGACCACGATCCCGGGCGGAAACAGATCGACGATGACCTGACGCGGCGCGGCTTCGGCCGCGTTACCGGCACTATCCAGCGCCCGCGCAGACAAGTTGAGCGGGCCTTCAGTGGCCACCGTCACCGTGGCGAGGTATTCGCCTGCAAGCACGTCCGGTGCCATGGTGATCGGGCTGGATTCGATCAGCCCCTGCACGCTCGCCACGCTGCTGTGCAGATCGTTGGCGGCTACCCGCAGGCTGAATCCGCTATCGACGAAACTGCCTGCGACCGGTGCCAACACGGTGACCACCGGCGGCAGCACATCGCGCACGATGACCTGCTCACTGGCCACGGTCTGCCAGCTCTGGCTGCCATCGGCCGCTGTCAACAGCCCTTCCAGCACTACCAAGTGCGCACCCGGCAGAGTGTCGGCGCTTGGCAGATCCACGCTCGCCGTGAACACCGCCGACGGCGCCAGATCGAGCGCGAACGCATGCTCACTCAGTTGCTGCTGGTCAGCCAGACGCAGCCACAACAGCCGCATCGGCAGGGCCTGGATCGCGATGTTGCCGCTATTGGTCAGCGTATAGCCTGCGGTCAGTACCTGGCCTAGCGGCAGCTCCACCGAGGACACGGTCAACACGGCATTGAGCGTGGCGCCCGCGTTCGGAACGTAGTCGACGCTGCGACCGATCCAGGCGCTGGCATTGGCTAGCGCGTCGATGGCGCGGACCTCCAGCAGATTGCTGCCGAGGGCGAGCGCGACCCCGGGTACCACAAAGCCACCCAAGTCATCGGCGAACACGGTCGAGTTGCTGGCGCCGGTGCGGAATTCGATCCGCGCCTGGGCTTCGCTCAGGCCGCCGACATCGAGCACCGGCGTCGCCACGACCGCGCCTGCAGCCGGGAAAGTAAACGCAATCACCGGCGGCGTGGTATCGATCAGGAAGCTCAGACTGAGCGCCGACGGGTTGCCGGCGGCGTCGGTGGCAGCGACCGCCAGCACATGGTTGCCATCGCTACCGACCGGGGTTCCGGAAACGAAGGGCTGGCCATCAAGGGTAATCGACTGGCTGCCCGGGTGCAGCTCGGTGATCTGGATCAGCGGTGTCACCGCGGCGTTGTAGGCGCCGCCATCGGCGACGTTGCTGATTTCGATCAGCGGCGCAGTGCGATCCACGGTGAAGGCACGGATTGGCGTCTGCACGCGATTGCCGACGTTGTCGGTGGCATCGGCTTCGACTTGGTATTCGGCATCGGGCAGGTCGAGGAGCGCGCTCTGGAAACTTTCCGGCGAGCCAACGACTGGCGTCATCTCGACCCAGGGCGCACCGTCCAGACGGTAACGCACCGCGATGACGCTGCCCAGATGATCGCTGGCGGCGGCGAGGATTTGCAGCGGCGTATTGAGCAGGGCTGCGGCGGACGGCGCCAGCAGTTCCAAGGTCGGCGGTTCCAGGTCGATCAGGTCGAACTCGGCAGTCGCCAACTGGATCCAATCGGTGCCGACCAAGACCGCTAGCGTGGCCGTGTAGCGGCCGAGCGGCGCGCCGGTGGTCGCGAACGACGAACTGCCGGTGTTCTGGCCGCTGCCCGGAATATCCACAACGACACTGTCTTCGCCCAGCACGGCCGCAGTGGCCACATGCACGGCCCGAACAAGCAGGGTTTGTGCCAGCAAGGGCGTGGTCAATGGGTTCTGCACCTGCCAGTTCAGCACCACGGGCGTCGCGCTGGCGAAGGTCGGTGCCGTCGGCACCAGGCTGCCGACCAAGGCGGCACCGCTGTTGTCCAGGCGGCTGACCTGCACGCTGACTGGCGCGCCCTGGTTGCCGAGCGCGTCGCTGGCGACCGCCTGCAAGGCATTGTTGCCGAAGACCAAGGGCACCGAGGCGAAGCTGGCGACACCGCTGGCATCGGCGACGACGGTCTGCACGAAGGCGCCAGCGCTCAGTTGCACGCTGCTTTCGGGCTCACTTTGGAGCCGCGCTTCGATACTGGCCAGAGTGGTCTGATCGCCGTCCAGCGGGGTGATGAAGCTGAGCGGCGGCGCGCTGGTATCGATCTCGAAGCGCACGCTGGCGGCGGCGACATTGCCGGCCAGGTCATGCGCGACCACGCTCAGCAGATAACTGCCGTCCGCGCTCACCACCGTGCCGCTGACAAAGGCATCCACGCCGAGGGCGATACTGGTCGCACCCGGATGCGCCTCGTCGATGCTCACCACCGGCGTCAGCGCATGGTTGACCCGATCACCATCGGCGACCCCGCTGATCAGAATGCGCGGCGGGGTGTTGTCGACCTGGAACTCGCGTTCGACGCTGATCGATTCATTGTCGGCGCGATCACGCGCACGCACCTGGAAGCGGTGGCTGCCGTCGGAAAGGCCGCTGGCGTCGAGGCCATAAGCGCCCTGTGGTAGTAGCGGTGCAATCCGCCAACTGCCGCCGTCGATCACGATCTCGACCCGATCCACACCGCTATGCACGTCGCTGACTTGGGCCGCCAAGGCCGCCGCCCCGCGCACCCAGGCCCCGACGTCGGGGGTTTGCAGCACGATCAGCGGCGCGATGCCATCGACCACCGCGACGCTGCGCGTGGCCAGGCTAAGCGGCGCCGCATCCGGGCTGGCGCGCCAGTCGAGCACGGCGAGA
>PEUI01000332.1:1307-1409 GCA_002785585.1 Lysobacterales bacterium CG02_land_8_20_14_3_00_62_12 | reverse complement strand
GGGCCGGGGCCGACCCGCTGACGCTCGTCATCGCCACTTCTTCCAGACCCGGTGCGCGCAACAGCCGCAGACGCAGCCGGTCGACCGCCAGTGTCGAACCGG
>PEUI01000332.1:0-1297 GCA_002785585.1 Lysobacterales bacterium CG02_land_8_20_14_3_00_62_12 | reverse complement strand
CAGCAGGTAGTCGATCTGGCCCGGCCGTCCCGCAATCAGCGGTGCTGGCGTCGGCAGGATAGCGCCGGTGATCGGCGCCACGCCGTTAGCCGCAGCGAGCAGGAAACTGCCCTGGGCCTGAGCGCTGACTGCGGCGGCTTCGAGCAACTCGGCGCGGATCGAGTAGACACCGTCAGCGCCGCTCGCTATCCAGCTCGCCGGGATCTGCAGGCGCACCCCCGGCAACAGGGTCGCCAGATTCCGCGTGGTGGTGAAGACTTCGTTGTCGGCGGCATCCAGCAGGCGCAGGCGCAGGGCCGCCGAGGCAATGATCGCGTTGCCGCTGCGATAATAAAGGCTGGCGTTCAGGCGCACCGTTTCCCCGGCGACGTAGGCGGCGCGGTCGCTGGTTACATCGAGGCGCAGATCGTGCACTACGGCCACCGCAAAATCGACCTGGCGGCTGCTGAGTTGGCGATTCTGTGGATCCAGTAGCGTGGCCTCGACCCGATAGCCGCCGGCTAACACGTCGGTGGTGGGCCACCGCCAGTCCTGTACCGCTTCGGCGCCAAAGGCCAGGGCGTTGACGGCCAGCGTTGGCAGTTCGGTGATCGGTTCGCCCGTCTGGGTGCTGATCCGCAGCCGCACGCTGCCGCTGAAGGCGCTGCCGTTGTTGCGCACGCTGACCCGGCCGATGGCATCGATGCCGGGCGCGAAAGTCGCCGCATCCACACCCAGTTCCAGCACCGGCTCGGGGCTGGCACTGAGCAGCAAGCGCTGACTGGCGGCGTGGTTGCTTACATTGGCATCTGCCCGATCCACCAGCAATTCGACGCGCAACCAGTAGCTGCCGGTCTGGTCGAGCTGGCCGAGTGAGAGTCCCAGTCCGGCACTGGCACCGATGCCGAGCGCCGGCACGGTCGGCGGGTTCGGCAGTTGGCTTTGGCTGCCATCCGGCCGCACCAGAGTGGCGCGGATCTGGGTGGCGGCACCGGCCGCCGCACCGATATTGCGCACCACCAGCTGCGCCGCGTAGTTCTGCCCGGGCACGCCGCCCGCTGGCAGGAAGTGAATGTCATTGGCGCTGATGCTGAGATCAGGCAGCGCCGGTGCCGTCCCCGGTCGAATGACGATGCCGGGCGGGTTGCTGGCCTGGCTGTGACCGGCTGCATCGACGGCCAACAGGTCCAGACGGTTTTCGCCAGCGACCAGTGCCATTGGCGCGGAACGGAAACTGGCCTCCGGTTCGATCCGGCGTTTACCGGAGGATGTGTCGACCAGGATGCGGCCAGAGGCGGTCCAGTCCAGGTCGCGTATT
>PEUI01000245.1 GCA_002785585.1 Lysobacterales bacterium CG02_land_8_20_14_3_00_62_12 | reverse complement strand
GTTGCTACCTCATTGTCTCCATGCCAGCGACAGAACATGTCGTTGCTGACAGGGTATTGGCGGCACGGAATGAAGCTGCGGATCGATCTTCTGTCTGCGTTGCATCCCCAAGCGAGCGCAGAACGGCGGCAAGCCGCTGCAGGCCCGGGTCGGTAGTGAGGCGCTGCGCTTTTCTCGCCCATTTTTCTACTACCTGACTTTCGGCCCATGGCTCTGAATTAGTGTTGTATTAAAGTAGTACACGCCCGCAACCGCGCCCTTGCCATCACCACTGAGCCTGACTGAATCATCATGCCAAACCCATTGATTAAAATAACGTTTTCGACCTTTGCACTGCTTGCGCTGCTGACTTTGTCGGCGTGTCGCCCGGGTTCGGGTGAAGGCAAACCAGAGGCTGCGGATGGCGAGGCGGCGGCCTTGGTGCCGGTTGAAGTTGCCACGGCGGCGATCAAGCCGATGCTCGCCAGCTACACCGGCACCGCCGCGCTGGAGCCGGAGAATCAGGCCCAGGTGGTGGCCAAGACCAGCGGTGTGCTGCTGGGAATTCTGGTGGAAGAAGGCGATCAGGTGCGCGCCGGTCAGCTGCTGGCGCGGATCGATCCGGAACGCGCTCGGCTCGAGTTGGCGCGCGCCGAAGCCAACCTGCATCGTCTGGAAAATGAGTTGCGGCGTTCGACCGATTTGTTCGCGCGCAAATTGGTCAGCTCGGAGGCGCAGGATCGGGCGCGCTTCGATCTGGATACGCAGAAAGCGGCCTACGACATTGCCCGCCTGGAACTGGACTACACCCGGATCGTGGCGCCGATCAGCGGCGTGATCAGCGAACGCATGGTCAAGGTCGGCAATCTGATTCAGTTGCAACAGGTGATGTTTCGCATCGACGATTTCGATCCGCTGCTCGCGGTGCTCAATATTCCGGAGCGCGAACTGGCCACCATTGCCGCCGGCCTGCCAGCAAAAATGGCGGTCGATGCGCTGCCTGGCCGAGTATTCGATGGCCGCATCGCGCGGGTCAGCCCGGTGGTGGAAGCCGGCACCGGCACGTTTCGTGCGACCGTGGCGTTTCGCGATACCGGGGCGACGCTCAAGTCGGGCATGTTCGGCCGAGTCAGTGTGATTTATGACCAGCGCAGCAATGCCCTGGTGATTCCGCGCGAGGCTTTGCTGGAAACCGACAATGAGACGGCGGTGTTTTTGCTCGACGCCAAGCCACCGGCCGCTGCCGCCCCGAGTACCGACAAAAACGCCGCAAAGCAACCTTCGTGGTGGCAACGATGGCTTGCCAAGATGAACCCATCGACGGTGAAAAAGCCGGAGGTGGTTGCCAAACCGGCCGGCTACGCGCGCCGCGTGGTGGTGAAGCTGGGTTATTTGAGCGGTACCGATGCCGAAGTGGTGGCCGGCATTCAAGCCGGTGATCGGGTGGTCACCTTGGGCAAGAATGCCCTGCGCGAAGGCGCCGCCCTGCAGATCGTGGGAGGCGCGGCCCGATGAGCCTGATCGAACTGTCCACCCGGCGGCCGGTGACCATCGGCATGGCGATGGTGACGATGTTGTTGTTTGGATTTATCGGCCTATCCGATCTGAAAGTGAACCTGCTGCCGGATCTCTCTTACCCAACGCTGACCGTGCGCACCGAATACGCTGGTGCGGCGCCGGCCGAGATCGAGAATCTGGTGACCGAGCCGGTGGAAGCCGCGCTTGGCGTGGTCAAGAACGTGCGCCGGATCAAGTCGGTATCGCGTGCCGGTCAAGCCGATGTAACCCTGGAGTTCATCTGGGGGACCGACATGGATATGGCCGGTCTCGAGGTCCGCGAGAAACTGGAAGTGCTCAGTCTGCCGTTGGAAGTAACGCGCCCGCAATTGCTGCGCTTCGATCCCTCGACCCAGCCGATTTTGCGGCTGGCCCTGCTTGGCGGTTCCGCCAGCAGCGTGTTCAACGAAGCCGAGCTCAAATCCCTGCGCCGGTTTGCCGACGAAGAGCTCAAACGTCGGCTGGAACCCGTGGCGGGCGTGGCCGCGGTCAAGATCGGCGGCGGCTTGCAGGACCAGGTGCAGGTCGATATCGATCAACAAAAGCTCAAGCAGCTCGGACTCGGCGCGGGGGATGTGATCGACCGCCTGAAAGCCGAGAACGTCAATGTCGCCGGCGGCCGAATCGACGAAGGCGCGCAGCGTTATCTGGTCCGTACGATCAATCAGTTCGCCAGTGTTGAAGAAATTGGCAACACTTTGCTGAGTCCGCACGGCGGCATCAGTTTGCGTTTGCGCGATGTCGCCGAAATTCGCCAGGGCTATCAGGAGCGCGAAGCGATCATCCGTGTCGATGGCCACGAAGCGGTCGAGATTGCCGTCTACAAAGAGGGCGACGCGAACACGGTGAAAGTGGCCGAAGCGGCAAAGAAAGTGATCGCCGATCTGATCGAAAAAAAGGCGCTGCCGACCGGCGCCAAATTGCCGATCATCGAGGACCAGAGCCAATTCATTCGCGGCGCTCTGGATGAGGTCAGCAGCGCAGCGCTACTCGGTGGCGTGCTGGCGATTCTGGTGATCTATTTGTTCTTGCAGGACGTGCGCTCCACGTTTGTTATTGGGCTGTCGCTGCCGGTGTCGATCATCACCACCTTTTTCTTCATGGATCAGTTGGGCTTGAGTCTCAACATCATGTCGTTGGGCGGTCTGGCGCTCGCTACCGGCATGGTGGTGGATGCGGCGATCGTGGTGCTGGAAAGTATCGCCAAACTGCGCGAGCAGGGATTGTCGGTGATGCAGGCGACCATCCGCGGTGCCAATGGCGTGGCGATGGCGGTGACGGCGTCGGTGCTGACATCGGTGGCGGTGTTTTTGCCGCTGGTGTTTGTCGAGGGCGTGGCGGGCCAGTTGTTTCGCGATCAGGCACTGACCGTGACCATCGCCCTGCTGGTGTCGCTGCTGGTGTCGCTGACGTTGATTCCGATGCTGGCGGCGTTGGCGCCAGAGACCGCTGCCGCCGTTGCCGCGGTGACGGCGCCAGTGGCGGCCACGGTGACGCCAGCCCGGCACGGCTGGCGACGCTGGTTGGGTTTCCTGCCGCGGCTGCTTGGCAGGGTTTTGAGTTGGTGCTTGTTTTATTTGGTGCGCGCCATGTCGCGCCTCGTCGGTCGGATCGGCTGGCTGCTCGGGCGGCTGTTGAATCCGCTGGCCAGTGGTGTCCGGCGGCAGCAGACGCGACTGGAAAACACTTACGCCGAGCTGCTGCCAAAGGCGCTTGCCCACCCCGCAAAAGTGCTCGGTGTAGCGTTGTTGGCGCTGGTTGCCAGTTTGCTACTGGGGCGCACCCTGGGTCTGGACTTGGTGCCGCAACTGGCGCAGGGGCAATTTGAAGCGACCTTCAAGCTGCCGCCGGGCACGCCGTTGGCGCGCACCGATGCGATTGCCCGCCAGTTCCAGGAAAAACACCAGGCCGATGTCGCCATGGTCAACGTGTTTGGCGTCAGCGGCACCGGTACCCGACTCGACGCCAATCCGACCGAGTCCGGCGAAAACGTGGCCCGCATGTTGGTCACTTTGCAACCCGGCAGCAGCAGCGCTGAAGAAGCCCGATTGATGAACGCGATGCGGGTGACCGCCGCCGAGCTCGGCGTCAACGACGCCACCTTCGCACGCCCGGCGCTGCTCAATTTCAGCACGCCGCTGGAAGTGGAAATTGCCGGCTACGATCTCGCCCACTTGCAACAGGCCGGGCGCAGCCTGACGGCGGCGATGCGCGCTTCGGATCGTTTCGCCGATGTGAAATCCACCGTTGAGACCGGTCAGCCCGAAATCCAGATTCGCTTTGATCAGGAACGCGCAGCGGCGCTGGGCTTGAGTACGCGCCAGATCGCCGATCAGGTGGTGCGCAAGGTGCGCGGCGAAGTGGCGACCCGTTACAGCTTTCGGGATCGCAAGATCGACGTGCTGGTGCGCGGCCGCGCCGAAGACCGCGCCTCGGTCGAAGATATTCGCAATCTGATCGTCAATCCGGCAGCCGAAAAGCCGGTCACGCTGGCGGCGGTTGCCAGTATCGAAGCCACCGAAGGACCGGGGGAAATTCGCCATTCCGATCAGGAGCGGGTGGCGGTAATTTCGGCCAATTTGCGTTATGGCGATTTGGGGACCGCTGCCAACAGCGTGCGCGGCATGATCGCCGGTTTGGCGTTGCCGGCCGGTGTCAGTGCGCGTGTCTCCGGGCAGAGCGACGAACTCGACGCCTCGGTGAGATCGCTGATTTTTGCCTTGGTGCTGGCGGTGTTTCTGGTTTATCTGGTGATGGCTTCGCAGTTCGAGTCGGTGTTGCATCCGTTCGTCATTCTGTTCTCGATACCACTGGCGCTGATCGGTTCGATTGTTGGACTGAAACTATTCGGCATGCCGCTCAGTGTGATCGCGGCGATCGGTATCATCATGTTGGCCGGCATCGTGGTGAACAATGCGATTGTCCTGATCGATTACGTCAACCAGTTGCGCGCCGAAGGCAGGCCGAAGTTGCAGGCGATTGTGGAAGGCGGGTGTTCGCGCTTGCGGCCGATCTTGATGACCACGGTGACCACGCTGGTCGGCTTTTTGCCGCTGGCGCTGGGTCTCGGCGAGGGCGCCGAGATTCGCCAACCGATGGCGGTGACGGTGATCGCCGGTTTGGCGGTCAGCACGGTGCTGACGTTGATCGTGATTCCGGTGATGTACGCCTTGCTGGATCGCAAGCCCGACCAGTATTACGTTGACAAACAACAGCGGACGCAGGCTTTGCATGACGAGGTCGCGCCGCTATGAGTCTGGTTGAGCAGAGTCTCAAGCGCCCGGTTACCACCAGCATGGTGTTTATCGCCCTGGTGGTGTTGGGTGTGTTGGCGGCACTGCGATTGCCGCTGGAGTTCATGCCCGAGTTCGATGTGCCGTTTCTGTTTGTGCAGATTCCCTACGCGGGCTCGACCCCGGCCGAGATCGAACGCACCATCACCCGGCCGGCCGAGGCCACGTTGGCGACGATGTCCGGCGTCAAACGGATTGAATCGAATTCGCGGGCGGATGCCGCCGAGATTTTTATCGAGTTCGATTGGAGCAAGCGCATCGGTGTCGCTGCGGTCGAGGCGCGCGAACGCATCGAAGCCATCCGCGCCGAACTGCCGAGCGACGTGCAGCGCTTTTTTGTGTTCAAGTTTTCCACCAGTGACCAGGCGGTGCTGAGTCTGCGCATTGCTTCCAACCGCGACCTGACCAACGCCTACGACTTGCTGGAGCGCAAACTCAAGCGACCGCTGGAGCGCATACCCGGCGTAGCGCGGGTGGATCTGCAAGGCGTGCAACGCCCGGAAGTGCGGATCGATCTGCTGGCCGACCGCATCACCGCGCACGGCATCGATATTGCGGAATTGAACCAGCGCCTGCGCGATTCCAGTTTCTCCACCTCGGCCGGGCTGATTACCGAGGGCGCGCTGCGGTTTCGTGTGCAACCACTCGGAGAATTGACCAGTATCGAGGCGATGCAGGCGCTCGTCATCAATGACCAGGGCCTGCGCCTGGGCGACATTGCCAACATCAGCTTGCAGCCAGCGCGGATGAATTATGGCCGCCATCTGGAAATGAAACCGGCGATTGCGGTCGAGATTTTCAAGGAGCGCGGCGCCAATCTGGTCCAGGTCGGTCGCGCGGCGCTGGCGGAAGTGCAACGCATTGGCCGCGATCCAGAGATGCAGGGGATCAATATCTTCTTTATCCAGGATCAGGCCGAAGGGGTCACCAGCTCGCTGAAAGAGCTGGCCGAGGCGGGCTTGGTCGGCCTGCTGTTTTCGGTGCTGGTGTTGTTCGCATTTCTGCGCCATTGGGCGTCCACGTTGATGGTGTCGCTGGCGATTCCGGTAAGTTTTGCGATCACCCTGGGGATGATGTATTTCTTCGGGCTGTCGCTCAACATCCTGTCGATGATGGGGCTGTTGCTCGGCGTCGGTATGGTGTTGGACAACGCCGTGGTCGCCGTTGAGAGCATCTATCAGCAGCGCGAGAAGTGGCCGCACCAGCCCGCCCGCTGTGCCGTCGTCGGCACGCGCAATATCACCATCGCGATTTCTGCTGGCACTTTGTCCAGCGTGGTGGTGTTTTTGCCCAACATTTTTGGTGAGCAGAACTTCATCAGCCAATCGCTGGCGAATATTGCCATCGCCATCAGCATTTCTTTGCTCGCCTCGTGGCTGGTGGCGGTGACGCTGATTCCGATGTTGTCGGCGCACATGGAGGCCCCGGACAAGGGTTTGCACCTGGGCTGGATCGCGCGTTTTCGGCTGCGTTACGCCGATTTTATTGACTGGACCCTACGCCATCGCGGCCGCACCCTGCTGGCCACATTGGCCTTGCTGCTGGTCAGTTTGCTGCCGATGTCGCTGACCAAGCAGGACATGTTTCCGACCGGGGAAACCCGTGATCTGCAACTGCGCTATGAGCTCAACGGGGCTTATCAATTGAGCGAGCTGGAGCGCGCGGTGACCCAGGTTGAGGAGTATCTGAACGCGCACCGCAAGGAACTGGAGATCCGTTCGCTGTACAGCTATTTCGACGAGCAGGGAAACGTCATCACCATGCTGTTGCTGACCGACAGCGATGTCGCCATTCGCTCCAGCGAAGTGATTATGGAAGAAGTGCGCAAGGGCTTGCCGAAACTGGCGATCGGTACGCCGAACTTTGGCGAGGGGCGCCGCAGCGGCGCCAGCGGCGGTCTGACCATTTCCCTGTTGGGCGAGTCGAGTACGGTATTGACCGAATTGTTGCCCAGCGTTCGCCAGGTGTTGGCGAACGTGCCCGGGGTGCGTGATGTCAAGGCCGCCGCCGCTGGCAGTGCCGACAAGGAGGTGCAAGTCCGCGTGGATCGTGAACGCGCCCTGCGTTACGGCTTCAGCGCCGCCCAGGTGGCGCAGTTCATCTCGGTGGCGATGCGCGGTGCGCCGCTGCGCGAGTTCGAACACAAGGGCGAGGAGATTCCGGTCTGGTTGCGATTTCAGGGCGCCGATACCCAGGGGCTGGATGATTTGCGTGACCTGCGAATCAAGTCGCCGTTGGGCGAGCGGGTGCCGCTGCTGTCGCTGGTCAGCGTCAGCACCGCCGACAGCCCGACCATCATCCACCGCAGCAATCGCCAGACCGGCGCGCAAGTGCAGTTGAATCTGGCCAAGGATGTTACCGAGGGCGAAGTGCGCGAGCGCATCCAGAAAGCCCTCGATGGGCTGCAATTGCCACCGGGTTACCGGTGGACCTTCGGCCAAGGGTTTGATGAGTCCAACGAAGCCCTGGCGCAGATGGGATTCAACACGCTGATTGCGTTGCTGATGATTTTCATCGTGATGGCGGCGGTGTTCGAGTCGCTGCTGTACCCGGTGGCGATCCTGACGTCGATACTGTTTTCGGTGTTCGGCATCTATTGGCTGTTCTGGTTGACCGGGACGACGTTTTCGCTGATGGCCTGGATCGGTGCGTTGATTCTGATGGGCGTGGTGGTCAACAACGGCATCGTCATGGTGGAACACATCAATCAATTGCGCGCGCAGGGCATGGGTCGTGACGCGGCTTTGGTGCAGGGCAGCCGGGACCGTCTGCGGCCGGTGCTGATGACCATGGCCACCACCATTTGCGGCATGCTGCCGCTGTGTCTGGGCAACACCCAGGTCGGTGGCGATGGCCCGCCGTACTATCCGATGGCGCGCGCCATCGTCGGTGGTCTGATTTTTTCGACGCTGATTACCCTGGCGGTATTGCCGTCGATCTATGCGGTCTTCGATGATTGGCGCAGCCGCAGCGCGCGCTTTCTTGGGCGCGCGGCCGGGGTCCAATCGAATTAGTGTTTTGCCGATGTTGGGCAAATCGGTGCCGCTGAGCCGCGCCCCGCGTATTGTCGGGTCAGCCTGGACAGGTCCAACTGGTCAATAACTTCCACCACAAA
>PEUI01000140.1 GCA_002785585.1 Lysobacterales bacterium CG02_land_8_20_14_3_00_62_12 | reverse complement strand
TGCCGCCGCTGTTCTCGCTATCGAAAGTAACGCGCATCGCAAACCGCCACGCCTTGGAGCAAAGCGGGAGCAAGCTCCCGCACTCCAAATTCGAGCGCCGCTACCTTTTTTGTCCTGATCGGGGACACCGCGGCGCTTGACCTGCGCCGCGCCAGAGGCAACCATCCACAGCAGCCATACTCGCCTTCATGTCTCCTTACTGGAGTTGCCGCCATGCCTAACTACAGCACTGAACAAATCCGCAACATTGCGCTGGTCGGACACGCGGGCAGCGGCAAGACCACGCTGTTTGAAGCGCTGTTGCTGGCCGGTGGGGCGATCCCGAGCGCGGGTTCGATCGAGCGCGGCAGCACGGTGTCGGATTACGACCCGATGGAGAAGGCGCGCAAGCATTCGCTCGATTGCGCGATTGCGTCGATTGACCGGCCCGGGCTGCATATCAACCTGATCGACACCCCCGGCTATCCGGATTTTCGTGGCACCACGCTGACCGCGCTGGCCGCCATCGAGACCTGCATCATTGTCATCAATGCACCGCTGGGCATCGAGGACAGCAGCCAGCGGATGTTCGATTATGCGAAATCGCGGGGCTTGAGTCGGCTGATCGCGATCAACAAGATCGACGCCGAAGGGGTTGATCTGGCGGCCTTGGTCGAGCAGATCCGCACTACTTTCGGCGCCGAGTGTCTGCCGATCAATTTGCCGGCCAATCGTGGCGCCAGCGTCGCCGATTGTTTTTTTACGCCGGCCGGCACGGCGGATTTTTCATCGGTGGCCGAAGCCCACCAGCGCATCATCGACCAAGTGGTGGAAATCAACGAAACGGTGATGGGGAAATACCTGGAAGTCGGCGAACCCGCGTTGAGCGGCGCCGAACTGCACGCGGCGTTCGAGCAATGTCTGCGCGAGGGGCACTTGGTGCCGATCAGTTTTGTGTCTGCGCGCAGCGGCAGCGGCGTGAAGGAATTGCTGGATATTGCCGAGCGCCTGTTGCCGCATCCGGGCGAGGCCAATCCGCCACCGTTCATCAAGGGCGTCGGCGCCGATGCGGTCGCGGTGCGCGCCGAGCCGGACCCCGAGCGTCATGTGCTCGCCGATGTCTTCAAGATCATCAACGATCCGTTTGTCGGCAAGCTGAGCGTGTTTCGTATTTATCAAGGCACGGTGCGCAAGGACACACAGTTGTTCGTCGACGACGGCCGCAAGCCGTTCAAGGTCGGCCACCTGTTCCGGCTCAAGGGCAAGGACCACCTCGAGATCGACGCGGCGATCCCAGGCGATATCGCCGCCATCGCCAAAATCGAGGAAATCCATTTCGATGCGGTGCTGCATGATTCCCACGACGAGGATCAGTTTCATCTGCAAGCACTGGATTTTCCGAATCCGATGTTTGGCCTGGCGATCGAACCCACCACCCGCGGCCAGGAGCAGAAGCTCGGCGCGGCGCTACAAAAACTGGCCGAGGAAGACCCGTGTTTTCGGGTCGAACACAATAAAGAACTGAACGAGTTGGTGGTACGCGGCTTGAGCGATCTGCACCTGCGGGTGATGCTCGAACGGCTGAAAGATCGCTACGGCGTCGAGGTCAAATCGCAGCGGCCACGCATTGCTTACCGCGAGACCATTGGCAGTGCGGCGGAGGGGCACCATCGGCACAAGAAGCAGACCGGCGGTGCCGGCCAGTTCGGCGAAGTGTTTCTGCGCATCGAACCACTGCCGCGCGGCAGCGGTTTTGAGTTCGCTTCAAAAATTGTCGGCGGCGCCATCCCCGGCCAGTTCATTCCGGCGATCGAGAAGGGCGTGCGCACGGTGCTCGAGCACGGCGCCGTGGCCGGTTATCAGATGCAGGATCTGCGCGTGACCGTGTTCGATGGCAAGTTTCACGATGTCGATTCCAAGGAAATCGCTTTCGTCACCGCTGGCAAGAAAGCCTTTATCGACGCCATCAGCAAGGCCGCGCCGCAAGTGCTGGAACCGATCGTGCAACTGGAAGTGATCGTGCCGGAAAGCTATATGGGCGACATCACCAGTGGGCTGGCCAGCAAGCGCTCGCGCATCCACGGCACCGATGCCTTGGTCGGCGGCGAACTGGTGGTCAAGGCCGAGGTGCCGCTCGCCGAGGTGCAGGATTACTCCAGCGAACTCAAAGCCCTGACCCAAGGCACCGGCCGCTATCGGCTCGATTTTAGTCACTACGAAATCGTCCCCGCGCAAGTGCAGAAGCAACTCACCGATGCCTACAAACCGCGGGCGGACGAAGACTGAAATCCAGCGCGACGCAACCCGTAGGGTGGCTGCAACCCACCGTTCTGAAACGCCGAACAATGGTGGGTTGCACCCACCCTACGCCTTGTTTATTCCACCAGTGGCGTAGCCCGGATGCAGCGAAGCGGAATCCGGGACAGCGGAGCTGCGAACCGGGAGACAAGCAGGTGAGGCACCATCGCATCGAACGAATATCCCGGATAACCAGCTCCGCTGTTGAAGAGCTTTTCCGCGGCGCTGCATCCGGGCTACCTCACTGCTACCTCACTGGATACCTACTCATGATGGGAAATAAGCCGCTGTCGCACCTGCCCTTGATCGCTGGCTGGCGCGAAGAAATGCGCTCGGCCTGGTTGTATCGCCAACTTGCCTTGATCGAGCCCGAGCAGCGGGTGGCCGTGTTGTTCCAGCGACTTGGCAACGAAGCCGATGCGCAGGCGGCGCACTGGGCGGAACATGCCGCGAGCAGTGGCCACCCGGTGCCAAAGTTCAAAGCCGATCAACGGCTGCGCTTGGTGGCGGCGATGGCGCGGCGTCTGGGCCCGAGAAAGCTTCGGCCAATGCTGGCAGCGATGAAGATTCGCGGGCTGTCGGCTTACGATCACGCCCTGCCCGGGCATGCCATGCCGGTGTCGCTAGACCAGATCGGCGCGCGTCATCGCGGCCTCGGCGGCGGCAATCTGCGCGCCGCCATTTTCGGCATGAACGATGGTCTGGTATCCAACGCCAGCCTGATTCTGGGCGTGATCGGCGCCCACGCCAACAACGCCACCGTGCTCACCACCGGCGTTGCCGGTTTGCTGGCCGGGGCCTTGTCGATGGCCGCTGGCGAGTATGTTTCGGTGCGTTCGCAACGCGAGATGTTCGAGTACCAGATCGGTTTGGAAGCCAAGGAACTCGAGGAATACCCGGAAGCCGAGGCAGAAGAACTGGCGCTGATCTACGCGACCCGCGGCATTCCTCTGGAACAAGCGCGCACGATGGCGCTGAAGCTGGTGGCCGATCCCAAAGTGGCGTTGAACGTCCTCGCCCGCGAGGAGTTGGGGCTCAATCCCGATGACCTGGGTTCACCCGTCGGTGCTGCGGTGTTTTCGTTTCTGGCATTTTCCGTGGGCGCCCTGGTGCCGATGATGCCGTTTCTGTTCGGTGCCGAACTGCCGCAGGCGGCGACCATCGGCACCGCTCTGGCCGCGCTGGGCTTGTTTGCGACCGGTGCCGCCATCGGCTTGTTCACTGGCCGCAACCTGCTGATCGGCGGCCTGCGCATGCTCGCCATCGGTGGCGGTGCCGGCGCCATCACCTATGCCATCGGCAGTTTGATCGGCGGTGCGGCCGGTTGATCTCACCAAGGTCGTGGCTTCCGGCAGCGGTAGGTCGGCTCAAGGCGCGCAACGCCGGAGCCGACACCTTCACCCGCAGCGCAATTATGAACATTGTCGGCTCCGCGCCTGCGGCGCTTGAGCCGACCTACCGCTGCGGCGCTTGAGCCGACCTACCGCTGCGGCGCTTGCGCCGACCTAGCTACGATTGCGGCGGCGTTTTTCCTTGAGCATGGTGCCGGTGCAGCAGGCAGCGCCACAGTGGCAGGCCCAGATTTTTTGCAGTTTTGCGGTGTGCCGCTGTTGCAGGGTGATCTTGTAGTCGTAGGTCAGTTCTTCGCCGTAGCGCAGGTCGCGCGCGGCTTCGATCATCACGAACTGATGTTTGGGATCGCCATCCGGCGCTTCGTGCAGAAACGCCTGGCAATTGGGGTCACAACTGTGATTGATATAGCGCGCGGCGTTGCCGTTGACGTTGCCATCAATGAGGTATTGCGCATCGAGCGTGAATAGAAACGTGTGCCCGGTTTCGACACTGTCGCCGTAAACGTCGTCGGCTTCGGCGTGGGTGATGCGGCGGCCTTCGTAGACGATCAGTTCGGTGCCGGCGGCAATATCGCGCGCCGCAAAAACGCCGTTGCCGTGGATCGCCGAGCGGCGGGTTTCCAATAGGGGTTTCATGGGCAAACACTGGCCAAGGGGCGCGCATGATAAGCCAGTCGGTGAGCAAAGCGCACTGGCGAAGGTCGCTCTCGATCACTCTGCGCAATCGAATCGTGACCATCGGCCAATGTGGGCTTGATCCAGATTGGCTACGCTCCATCCTCCAACGACAGGAGAATACGGATGCTGCCCCTTTATTTGCGGTGTGCCAGTGGCGCTTTGTTGCTGATGCTCTCGGCGGCACTCGATGCCGCGCCCAACTTACCCGTCAGTGAGCTACCCACCGGGCGGCTACCCGGCACCTTGCAAGCCGAGCGCTTCGCCCTGCAACTGACCATCGATCCCAGTCGCGAGGATTTCACCGGCATCGCCACGATGATTGCCAAGGTCACCGCGCCGACCTCGACGTTATGGCTGCATGGCCGTGGCCTGGACATTCAGAGCGCCACGCTCACCTTGGACCACGGCCGCACGCTGAAATTGAGCGCCCGCCAGGCGCATGTTTCTGGTCTGCTTGAGTTGCGCGCGGCCAGCGTTATTCCGGTCGGATCGGCAACCCTGCGCATTCACTATCGCGCCGCCTTCAGTCATCAGTTGCAAGGGGTCTACAAGTTGCTGCACGCAGGCGAAGCCTACGTGATGACGCAGATGGAGCCGCAGAGCGCGCGCCTGGCCTTTCCCAGTCTGGATGAGCCCGCCTTCAAGCAGCCTTGGGACATTACCTTGATCGTGCCCAACGATCAGCAGGCGGTGGCAAATACCGCACTGGTCGAAGCAACCGCCCTGGCCAACGGCTGGAAGCGGCTGCGCTTTGCCCGTACCGAAAACCTGCCGAGCTACTTGATCGCGTTTGCGGTCGGTCCCTGGGACATCGTCGATTGGGCGGATATTCCGGCCAATGCGGTGCGCCAGTCGCCGTTGAAATTGCGCGGCATCGCGGCCAAGGGCCGCGGTCCGGAACTGCATTACGCGCTCGCCCACAGCGGCGAAATCATCGCCGCGCTGGAGCGCTACTTCGGCATTGCTTACCCGTTCGACAAGCTGGACATTCTGGCCGCCCCCGACTTTGCTTCGGGTGCGATGGAAAATGCCGGGCTGATTACCTATCGCGACAGCCTGTTGTTTATCAACGAGCAAACCCCGGCGCGCCTGCGCCAAGCCTATTGGGGCGTGCAAGCGCACGAGATGGCGCACCAATGGTTCGGCGATCTGGTGACGATGCCGTGGTGGGACGACGTTTGGCTGAATGAGGCGTTTGCCACCTGGATGTCGGCCAAGATCGTCGCCGAGCTGCAACCGGAGTTTCAGGTCCAGCGCAATCGCATCGAAAGTGCGCTCTATGCGATGGACGGCGACAGCCTGGCGAGTACCCGCCGCGTTCGCGAGCCGATCCGCGACTTCACCGAGATCGCCGCCGCATTCGATGGCATCACCTATCAAAAGGGCGGCGCCGTGCTCGGCATGTTCGAGCATTTTGTCGGTCCGGAAAACTTTCAGCGCGGCATCCGTCAATACCTGCAAGCCCACGCCCGCGGCAATGCCACCAGCAGCGACTTGATCACCGCCATTGCTGCCACCGCCACCGATCCCGGCGCCGTGCGAGCTGCGTTCGCCAGCTTTATCGATCAACCCGGCGTGCCGTTTCTGCGCGTCGCGCTCAATTGCGCGGGGCCGCAGCCCCGCTTGCAGATCCAGCAAAGTCGCTACCTGCCGGTCGGCTCCAGTGCCAGTGCCGATCAAACCTGGCAGTTGCCGCTTTGTGTGCGAAGCGGCGATGGCGAGCAAACCCGCAGTCAATGCACCCTGATCAGCGGCAGCGATAGCGAGGTAACGCTGGACGGCGAGCGCTGCCCGGATTGGGTGATGCCGAACGCCGACGCCAGTGGCTACTACCGGTTCGCGCTGGCCGCCGCCGATCAAGCCCATCTGCAAGCGGCGTTCGCCAAACTCAACGCCGAAGAGCAGCGCGCCTACGCCGATTCGCTGGCCGCCGCGTTCATGGCCGGCGCCATCGATCCGGCGACGTTGCTGGCGGCGCTACCGCAACTTGCCAGCGCGCCGGGGCGCCAAGTGGTCACCGCACCCTTTCAATTAGTGCGATGGATCGATCAACAACTGAGCGCCGATGCCGCCGCATCCAGCCAACTGCGCGCCCGCGTTCGACAGATTTATCGCCCAAGGCTGGCGGCTCTGGGGGTGGCGCCCAAGCCGGACGAAAGCGACGACGACCGTCTGCTGCGTGCCAGCCTGCTGGAACTGCTGGCCGATTTCGGCCGCGACCCGGAACTGTGCGCGGATCTGGCCGCGCGCGGGCGGCGCTTTCTGGGTCTCAACGATGCTCACCAGATCGATGCCGACGCGGTGCCTGCCGATCTGCGCGGATTGGCCCTGGCCATGGCCGCAGCGCATGGCGATAGCAGCGTGTTCGCGGCCATGCTGCAAACCTTTCGCGGTTCCGGCGATTCGCTGTTGCGCGGCCAACTGCTGACCGCGCTCGGCCGCTTTACCGACGCTGAGCTGGCGACCCGTGCCCGCGCCGTATCGCTCGAAGCCAACACCCGCTCCAATGAAATCAGCCTCGTCGTCGGCGCCCAGCTCGGCGAGCCGGAAACCCGCAGCGCGGCCCGCGCCTGGTTGCGCAGCGAATACACTGCATTGATGAAAAAGGGGCCGCGCGGACTCGGCACTGGCTTCGCTCGACTCGATGCCAGCGACCGCTGCAGCAATGCCGAAGCCGACGAAATCGACGCCTGGCACGGCCCCCGTCTGCGCGAGATCGAGGGCGGCCCGCGCCGACTCGCCCAAGCCGTCGAGAGCATCCGCCTGTGTGCCGCGCTCAAGGCGGCGCAGACGCCAAAGTGAGTGCGCGACGGTAGGTGCGGAGCGTCCGGATGCAGCACTGTGGGCTTGCATCGGGGGATCGGTCCGTTGCGGGATTTCCCCGCTTGATTCCGATCCCGGAGTCCGCTGCGCTCGGTCCGGGCTACAGCATCCGGGCCATGCTTCGACGCGGTGATCTGGCTTGGCAGCGCGGATCGGTGTCGCTATCATCGCCTGCCCTGAGCGTCGTCAAGGTCGGCGATCTTCAGGTCAACACCGTGGGGCGGTAGCTCAGCCGGGAGAGCGTCGCGTTCGCAATGCGAAGGTCGTGGGTTCGATCCCCATCCGCTCCACCATCTCCATGCTGGCCAGACTTCGGTCTGGCCTTTTGGTTTTGCCCACCCGCCGGTCGACTTTGCTGGCGGGCCATCGGCGACGTGGATGCGCTGTGCTGCCTCGGTCGCCAACGGTCATCGCTGACGACCCCGAGACGGCATCACTCAAAGCCATCGGCAAAGATCAGCACCGGCGGCGGTGGCGGCAGGTGGGTGCGGATATCGCCGAGCGCGGCATGGGCTTGCACGCGGCGCCATGGACCGAACGCCGGTTTGGGCGGCGCCACGATGCCCGGCTGGGTCACCGTGAACGCCGCCGTTTGCACGCGGGCGCGCCAGTGATAAAGGCGATCAACGCTGAGGCCGGTGATCGCTAGCGCCAGCGTCACGCCGAGCGGATTGCTGCCCAGATCGGTCCAGTTGCTGGCGGTGCGGATATCGCAGAGCAGCGATCCAAACGCGGCGCCGTTCGGGCACGCCCAGGTCATGGCTCGCGCCGTCGCGGCCATAAGCGGTCAGCGCCACGCTGGCCAAGGGCTCGCCCGCCACGCTGCGTGCTACCAGGCGGATTTTTGTGGAGCGACGCCTGTCGCCGCGAGGGTGGCAGCTTCCGAACCATCG
>PEUI01000175.1 GCA_002785585.1 Lysobacterales bacterium CG02_land_8_20_14_3_00_62_12 | reverse complement strand
TACCTGGAGACGTTGAACTTCAGTTTTGTTGCCGCAGAGACGTTGGCGCGCTGGGGATTGCCGGGCCCGGCGCTGGCCTTGAGCAACCCGCTGTCGGCGGACCTGGGCGTCATGCGCACCAGCCTGCTGCCGGGGTTGATCGAGTCGTTGCTGCGAAACCAGGCGCGCCAGCAGGAACGCCTGCGTTTGTTTGAAATCGGCAGCGTTTTTTTTGCCGGCGAGCCACCGCGCGAAGCCTGGCAACTGGCTGGGGTTTTGAGTGGTAGCGCGCATGCCGAGCAATGGGGCGAGCGCAAACGCGCGCTTGATTTCCACGACGTAAAAGGCGACCTGGAAAATCTTTTTGCGCTGACCGGGCAGGCCGGTGAGTTTCAGTTTTTGCCGGCCGATGCTGCCTGGTTGCATGCTGGGCAGAGCGCCCGCATCGAGCGCGCCGGGCAAGCGGTGGGGGTGATCGGCTGTCTCGATCCGCGGCTGGCAACGACGCTGGGACTGGCGGCGGACAGTTATGTTTTTGAGCTCGATCTGGCGGCTATTTGTCGTCGAGACTTGCCGAAAACCGGCGAACTATCGCGATTTCCATCGCTGCGCCGCGACCTGGCCCTGGTCGTCGCTGACGCGGTAGCGTTTGCCGCGATCACCACGGCGGCGCGGGCTGCGCTGGGGGATCTGCTCAAAGAATGCGTGCTGTTTGACGAGTTTCGCGGACCGGGTTTACCTGAAGGTACAAGAAGTCTCGCTATCGGCTTGATTTTGCAGGATACTTCACGCACTCTGACCGAGCAGGATGTCGATCAAGGCCTACAGGCCGTGATCGACCGATTGGAACGGGATACCGGGGCGAGATTGCGAGGTTGAAATGGCATTGACCAAGTCGGAACTGGCTGAAAAACTGTTTGAGAATGTCGGCCTGAACAAGCGTGAAGCGAAAGAATTCGTCGATTCGTTTTTTGAAGTGATGCGCGACGCTTTGCAGCGTGGCGAGCAAATCAAGCTTTCCGGCTTCGGAAATTTTGATCTGCGCAGCAAAAATCGTCGTCCCGGCCGCAACCCCAAGACCGGTGAAGAAATCCCCATCTCGGCGCGTCGGGTGGTTACCTTCCGGCCGGGTCAGAAGCTCAAAGTGCGGGTGGAGGCCTATGCTGGATCAGGGCAGCAATAACGAACTCCCGCCAATTCCGGCGAAGCGCTATTTCACCATCGGTGAAGTCAGTGAATTGTGCGGGGTCAAGCCGCATGTGCTGCGCTATTGGGAGCAGGAGTTCAACAACCTCAATCCGGTCAAGCGGCGCGGCAATCGGCGTTATTACCAGCGCCATGACGTGCTGATGATTCGCCAGATCCGCAGCCTGCTCTACGATCAGGGCTTCACCATCGGCGGCGCCCGTCAACGCATCGAAGGCGAGCCTGGCAAAGCCGAAGCCAGCATCACCGGCCAGGTGATCCGCCAAGTCCGTCAGGAACTCGAAGAAGTCTTGCTGATCCTGCGCCGTTGACCGCGACCCTTCGGGCTGCCTGCGGCATTCGCGTGCGCTCCCCCCAGCTTGGCCCGAGCGCGTGCGGTGGGCCGTGTTGACGCTGTGGCAGAGTCCAGTTCGGGGCACTTGGCCTCGGCGTTTTCGGTGGCAGGTGGCGGTGAGGGTTTGCTAAGGCGTCGCGCAGAAATAACTTGCCCATCTTGCTGGTCCTTATCGCCCGCCTGCGTCGTTGCACAAAGCGTCACATAGTCCGA
>PEUI01000248.1 GCA_002785585.1 Lysobacterales bacterium CG02_land_8_20_14_3_00_62_12 | reverse complement strand
TCGCGTTGCCCTTCGACCACCACGTTCTCGCCAAAGGTCAAATATGGCGTGATGTTTGTCGCCTCGCGCACAGTGGTTTCGCCATCGCGATCCAAGTCGTAAAGCTGGCGCTTCTTGCTTGCGTCCGTGGAAAGGCCGACGATGGCGACTGTCACGCCCGCGTTGTGCGCAGCGAGGTTCGTCCATTTGAAGCTGGTATGCGCGAAGCGGATGATGGAGCCGCGCTTGAAAATCTCCGGCCACAAAATCGGCACGATACGGCCTTGGCAGACGGAGTTGGTGCTGACGAAAGCCGAATCCGTTGGCGTGGCTTGCGCGTAGGCGGCGGCTTTCATGAACCAGCCACCCACATAGTCGATCTGCTTCGACGAAATGCCGCAGGGATCAAACACGGCAGCCAAATCTTCCTTCTGTTCCTTGGTCTGCGTCTGGCTGCCCTTGTACGGCGGATTTCCACAGATATAAGTCTCGCCACCCTCGTTCTCGAAGTCGATCTCGGCTTGATCGAGCGGCGTGCCGAACAAGTCATCCGCCTGCACCTTTACGCCGGTGCCGGTCGGCGGACAAACACTCAACCAGTCCAGCCGCAGCGCATTTCCGCAGGTGATCCAGTTCTCGTTACGCAGGGGCAGAAACTCGGCCAGGGCCAGCGTATCGCCGCGGTACAACACGTCGCCCTGATACTCGGCGATGACCAGCGCCAGGCGGGCGATCTCGGCCGGGAAGTCGCGCAGTTCGATCCCTCGAAAGTTGGTGAGCGGGATCTCCGACGCGCGCTCCGGCTCACCACGCCGCTTATTTGTCTCGGCCTCGATGGCGCGCATTTCCTTGTAGGCGATGACCAGGAAATTGCCCGAGCCGCAGGCCGGGTCGAAGACCCTGATCCTGGCCATGCGCTTGCGCAGGTTGAGCAACATGCGCGGGTTGTCGCCCGCCTCCTCCAGCTTGGCCCGCAGGTCGTCGAGGAACAGTGGATTCAGCACCTTCAGGATGTTGGGGACGCTGGTGTAGTGCATGCCCAGCTCGCCGCGCTCCTCGTCCTCGGCGACGGCCTGGATCATTGAGCCGAAGATATCGGGGTTGATCCGGGTCCAGTCCAGGCCGCCGACGTGCAGCAGATAGGAGCGGGCGATCTTGCTGAAACGCGGCACGTCCATGCTGCCGGAGAACAGGCCGCCGTTGACGTAGGGGAAATCTTCGGCCCAGCGCGGAATCCGGGCGGCGGCGCGGGCCCCGCGCCGGGTGTTCATGGCAAGGAACAGCGTACTGATCACCTCGTGCGTGTTGGACGAATCCCTGGCGCTCATCTGCGCGATGGTTTCGGTGAACTTGCCGCTGAAGATATGGGTGTCTTCGGCGAAAAAGCAGAAGATCAGCCGCGCCATGAAGTGGTTCATGTCGTGGCGGCGCTCCGCCCTGCCCCATTCCGGGTTGTCCTTCAACAGTTCGACGTACAGCCGATTCAGGCGGCTGGTGGCGCGGATGTCGAAGGCGTTTTCGCTGATCTGGCGGACCGTGCTGATGCCGGCCAGCGGCAGGAAGAAGCCGAAATGATCGGGAAAATCCGTGAAGGCACAGGCGACGGTCTCGCCGCTCGCCAGGTCTTCGGCCTCGAAGTCCACCCCGTCGGTGGCGAGGATGAACTTCGCCTTGGCCTTGGCATTCGCCGGGCTGGCCTTGAGCGCGGCCAACGTTTGCGCCACCCGCCCCGCGTCGCAGGTCAGGAGGTGGATGTTGCTGGTCTGGAGCACACCGCCAAGATCGGACTTGTTCGATGCCCCCGCGCGCAGGCGCTTGATCGTCGTCGGCTTGTTGCCGAAGGCTTCG
>PEUI01000048.1 GCA_002785585.1 Lysobacterales bacterium CG02_land_8_20_14_3_00_62_12 | reverse complement strand
GCTGTTGACCGGTCCGACCGGCATCGGCAAGAGCTACCTCGCCTGCGCGCTGGCGAAGGCGGTGATCGACGCCAAACAATCGGTTCGCTACCTGCGTTTGCCGCGACTGGGCGAGGAACTCGCCACGCTGCAAGCGCAGGGCCGGATCGGCCACTGGCTGAAGTCGCTCGGCCGCATCGACCTGGTCATCCTCGATGACTTCGGCTTGGTGCCGATGAGCCCGAGCCACCAGCCGCTGCTGCTCGAACTGCTCGAGGATCGCTATCAACGGGGCAGCGTGCTGGTGACCAGCCAGCTACCGACCAAGCTCTGGCACGGGCAGTTCCAGGACCCGACACTGGCCGATGCCATCCTGGATCGACTGGTTCACAACGCCGAATTGATCGAGCTGACCGGCGAGTCGATGCGCAAGCGAAACCAGCACGCCGCAGAGACTGCCAGCGACAAATCCGAGCCAGCGAACTAGACTGCCAGCCCCACGTTCAGCCGGGCACCCGCCACTGGCTTCCCATGGTCCGGATTAGTGGCTTCCCATGCGCCGGAACGGTGGCTTCTCATGGCCGGAATATCCAGCGCCTCACCACCAACCTACAACGCTTCACTTCCGCCCAACCCGCACGCGCTCGGTGCGCCGTTCAACACCAAGTTCAGCTACGGCCCCGGGCGCAGTCGCTACATAAGGGAGAAGGGGTCAAGTCTTGTATTGACACATTGCCAGAGGCGTAGAATCAGTTAGCAGCGAGTGACGCTTCACACGCTTTGCCAATCGCACCCAAACCTCGCACCATGACCACTCAAAACCGTCACGAACCAGCAGGAACTTCGGCACCGTGAACTTGGCGATGACAGCAGCGATCCGAGATTGCCCCGCTCGCGGTGAAGGCGCGGCGCTGTCGAAAAGGCTGCGGGCACGACGAACGCGTCAACGTGGCACCCGAACCAGCGCTGCGTCATTCATGCGGCGCAATGCGCTGCGTTCATTGCGCTCAACTTCGCTCAGCTATCACGCCCGTGGCTGGCTACTCACCCGCAGCGTGCGCGCCAATACCAATGGCACACCGAATGCCACGTTCGACGCCACCACCACGCTCGCCTACGACAACATCGGCCAGGTCACCCGTATCACCCAGGCCGATGGCGCCTATATCGCCTATGTCTACGACGACGCCCATCGCCTGACCACGATCAGTGACAACCTCGGCAACTCGATCAGCTACACGCTCGACGCCGCAGGCAATCGCACCGCCGAGAACACCCGCGATCCAAGCAACACGCTCACCCGCAATCTCGGTCGCGTCTATGACAGTCTCGGTCGCCTGCACAAAACACTTACCGCACCGAGCGGTCCCAATCCCGCCGCCGAGACCGTCTACACCTACGACGCCAATGGCAACCAAGACACCGTCACCGACGCACTCAATCGCGTCACCAACAACGATACCGACCCGCTCAATCGGCTGATCCAGACCACCGACGCGCTGCTCGGTCAAACCCACTATCGCTATGACGCCCGCGATAACTTGCTGCAAGTCACCGATGCCATGGGCCTGGCCACGCAATACAGCTACAACGGCCTCAACGATCAAACCCAACTGATCAGCCCGGATACCGGCACCAGTACCTTCACTTACGACAGCGCCGGCAACCGCGCCACGCAGACC
>PEUI01000067.1 GCA_002785585.1 Lysobacterales bacterium CG02_land_8_20_14_3_00_62_12 | reverse complement strand
GTCTTTGAGCAGGTACATGCCTTTGAGAATGCCCTCAGCGGCGCCCTCTGGCATCTCCGGGTGCGGGTAGTTTTCGTTCATCAGGGTGATGTAGAAATAGACATCTTCCTGTTCGGTAAGCATCCGCCGCATGCCGTCTTGCAGGATTACCGCCACTTCGTAACCGAAGGTCGGATCGTAGGGACGGCAGTTGGGAATGGCGCTGGCGAGCAGATGCGATTGCCCATCTTCGTGTTGCAGGCCCTCGCCATTGAGCGTGGTGCGACCGGCGGTGGCGCCGAGCAGAAAGCCGCGCGCGCGCATGTCGGCGGCCTGCCACAGGCTGTCGCCAATGCGCTGCATGCCGAACATCGAATAGAAAATGAAAAACGGCAGCATCGGCAGGTTGTTGCTGGAATAGCTGGTCGCTGCCGCCATCCAGGAACAAAACGCGCCGGCCTCGGTGATGCCTTCCTGCAACACTTGCCCGGCGGCATCCTCGCGGTAATACATCAATTGATCGGCATCGACCGGCCGATACAGTTGGCCAAACGGTGCATAGATGCCGATCTGCCGGAACAGGCCTTCCATGCCGAAGGTACGCGCTTCATCGGCCACGATCGGCACCGTGCGTGGACCGACGACCTGATCGCGCAGCACGATGTTGAGCGCCTGCACAAAAGCCATGGTGGTGGAGATTTCGCGCTCACCGCTGGCTTTGAGCAGGCGATCAAATGCGGTTAGCGCTGGCACCGGCAAGGATTCCGATTTGCGCCGCCGCTGCGGCAAAGAACCACCGAGCGCGGCGCGCCTGGCTTGCATGTATTTCACCTCGGGCGAATCCGGGCCGGGGTGATAAAACGGCACGCTATCGAGATCGGCGTCGGCGACCGGGATGTTGAAGCGATCACGAAACGCCCGAATCGCTGACGTGTCCATTTTCTTTTGTTGGTGGGTGATGTTCTTGGATTCGCCGGCATCGCCCATGCCATAGCCCTTGACGGTTTTCGCCAGGATCACCGTCGGCATGTCTTTACGGGCACTGGCGGCGGCGTAGGCGGCATAGACTTTATGCGGATCGTGGCCACCGCGATTGAGCCTGGCGATATCCTGATCGGAAAGGCTTGCCACCAGCGCTTTGGTCTCCGGATATTTGCCGAAGAAATGCTCGCGCGTGTAGGCGCCACCGAAGGCCTTGCAGTTCTGGTATTCGCCGTCGACGGTCTCCAACATCAACTGGCGCAACTTGCCGTTGCTGTCGCGCGCCAGCAGCGGATCCCAGTAGCTGCCCCAGACCAGTTTGATGACGTTCCAGCCAGCGCCACGGAAACTGCCTTCGAGTTCCTGGATGATCTTGCCATTGCCGCGCACCGGACCATCCAGACGCTGCAAATTGCAGTTGATGACGAACACCAAATTGTCCAAACGCTCGCGTCCGGCCAGCGAGATCGCGCCCAGCGATTCGGGTTCGTCGCTTTCGCCATCGCCCATGAAACACCAGACTTTGCGGTCGGATTCCGGCAACAGGCCGCGTTGTTCCAGATACTTGAAAAACCGCGCCTGATAGATCGCGCTGATCGGCCCTAAGCCCATCGACACCGTCGGCGTTTGCCAAAAGCCCGGCATCAACCAGGGGTGCGGATAAGACGGAATGCCGTGGCCATCGACTTCCATCCGGAAGTGATCGAGTTGATCGGCGTTGAGGCGGCCTTCCAGAAAAGCGCGGGCATAGATGCCGGGCGACGAGTGGCCCTGGATGTAGAGCAGGTCACCCGGATGCTGGTCACTCG
>PEUI01000021.1 GCA_002785585.1 Lysobacterales bacterium CG02_land_8_20_14_3_00_62_12 | reverse complement strand
ACCGTCAGCACCAGCACGCCGCTGACGGTGGCCATTACCAGCAAGGCCACCAGTAGCTCGATCAGCGTGAAGCCACGGTTGGGCACGACTACCAGTTGCCGATGTCGGCGTTGGCGCCGTCGCCGCCGAGCTGGCCGTCTTTGCCCAGCGAATACACATCAAACTCACCATGCTGGCCCGGGCTCAGGTATTGGTAATCGCGATTCCACGGGTCTTTGCTCAGGCGCTCGACATAGCCGCCAGTTTGCCAATTGGCCGCTTCTGGCTGGCCGCCGGGTTTTTCCACCAAGGCGCGCAAGCCCTGATCGGTGCTCGGGTAGTCGAAGTTCTGCAGTTTGTAAATATTCAGTGCGCCAGAGAGTGCCTGGATATCGGTCTTGGCCTTGGTGACCGACGCGGTCTCGACATTGCCGATGACTTTGACGGCGACGATCGACGACAAAATCGCCAGAATTGCGACCGCGACCACGATCTCGATCAAGGTAAAACCCAGCACAGGGCGATGCCGCGGATTGCCGGTGGTTGCTTGCATGACTTAAGGTCGCCTGCTTGTAGTAGATGAGCGTGGCGGACATCATAACGCCACCCCTTGGACACTCGCGCATCGATGAAACCCGCAACTGCTGATACCGAAGCTGGCCAATCGGCGCTGGCCCAACGTGACTTGGCCCAACGTGCGCTGGCTCAGCGTGACCTGGCCGTGGTCTGGCATCCGTGCACGCAAATGCATGACCACGAGTTTTTGCCGATGGTTCCGATCCAGCGCGCCGATGGCGCCTGGCTCACCGACCTCGCCGGCCAGCGCATTCTGGACGCGGTCTCGAGTTGGTGGGTGACTTTGTTCGGCCATGGTCATCCGCGTATTCGCCGCGCCATTCACGCCCAGCTGGATCGATTGGAGCAGGTGATGCTGGCCGGCTTTACCCACGAACCGGCGGTGCTGCTGGCCGAATCCCTGCTCGCGGTGGCACCACCCGGCCTGGCTCGGGTGTTTTACGCCGACAACGGATCGAGCGCGGTGGAAGTGGCGCTGAAGATGAGTTTTCACGCTTGGCGCAATGCCGGTCAAACCGCCAAGCAACGCTTCATCGCGTTGACCGGCAGCTATCACGGCGAGACCCTGGGCGCGCTCGCGGTCACCGATGTGCCGCTGTATCGCCAGACCTATGATCCGCTGCTGCGCCAGCCGCTGTGGGTGCCCTCGCCGGATGCCTATCAAGCGGCCGCGGGCGAGACCGCCGACGATTACGCCGAGCGCTGCGCCGACGCGCTCGACGCCGTGCTGGCCGAACACGGCGCCAGCGTCGCGGCGCTGATTCTGGAACCGTTGGTGCAGGGCGCTGCCGGCATGCGCATGTATTCGCCGCGCTATCTCAAGCGTGCGCGCGCCGCTTGTGATCGTTACCAAGTGCACCTGATCGCCGACGAGATCATGGTCGGCTTCGGTCGCACCGGCACCTTGTTTGCCTGCGAGCAGGCCGCCATCACCGCCGATTTTTTGTGCCTGTCCAAAGGCATCACCGGTGGTTTTTTGCCGTTGGCGGCGGTGCTCACGACCGAGTCGGTGTACCAGGCGTTCTACGCCGAATATGCAACCCAGCGCGCCTTCCTGCATTCGCACAGTTACACCGGCAACCCGCTGGCCTGCGCCGCCGCCTGCGAGGTGATGGCGATGTTTCGCGAGGAACCCTGGTTGCAACAAAACCGCCACACGGCAGCGCTGATGAGCGCGGCGCTGGCGCCATTTCGCCAGCACCCGCAGGTCGGCGATGTGCGCCAGACCGGCATGATCGCGGCGATC
>PEUI01000029.1:9038-9518 GCA_002785585.1 Lysobacterales bacterium CG02_land_8_20_14_3_00_62_12 | reverse complement strand
CATCGAGGTGGCGATGAAACAGTTGCCGGAAACGCTGTCAGCATTCGCTGACCGCGCCGTCGGCGGCTATTATCTCGACTTCGACATTCGCCGCGAGGATGCCGCCCGCTATGGCCTGACCGTCGGCGATGTACAGGACGTGATCCAGTCGGCGATTGGTGGCATGAACGTGACCGAGACCGTCGAAGGGCTGGAACGCTACCCGGTGAATGTGCGCTATCCGCGCGAACTCCGCGACAATCTCGATGCCTTGAAGCGGGTGCTCGTGCCGACCCCCACCGGCACCCAGATTCCATTGCAAGCGGTCGCCGACCTGGAACTGCGCCGCGGCCCGCCCTCGATCAAGAGTGAGGATGCACGGCCCAATGCCTGGATCTACGTCGATCTGAAGACCTCCGACATCGGTGGTTTTGTCGCCAAGGCGAAGCAGGTGATTGCCGCGCAGGTCACGCTGCCGCCCGGCTACAGCCTCGTCTGGTC
>PEUI01000029.1:8198-8959 GCA_002785585.1 Lysobacterales bacterium CG02_land_8_20_14_3_00_62_12 | reverse complement strand
TTGCTGTACTTCAACTTCCGCAACGTCAGCGCGCCGCTGGTGGTGATGCTGTCGATTCCGTTCGCGCTGGTCGGTGGCATCTGGCTGCAATTCGCCTTCGGTTTCAACATGTCGGTGGCGGTGGCGGTGGGCTACATCGCGCTGGCCGGGGTGTCCGCCGAAATTGGCGTGCTGGTGCTGACCTTCATCGACCAGGAAGTGGCGCGCAGCGAATCCGCGTTGAATCGGCGCCTGAACTTCGACGAGTTGCTGGAGGCTGCACAAAAGGGCGCCGCCGAGCGCGTACGCCCGATCGTGATGACCGCGGCCGCGATCACCATCGGCCTGTTGCCGATTTTCTGGGGCCATGGCACCGGCTCGGACACCATGCAGCGCATCGCCGTGCCGATGGTCGGTGGCATGGTCAGCGCCACCCTGCTCAGTCTGGTGGTGCTGCCGGTGATCTATGCCTTGGTGCTGCGGCTCAAGCATCGGCCACCGCAAGCGGCACGGAGTCAGCCATGACCGATCTGCGTTCTCCCGACTATCCCGGTGTCGGCGAACCGGCCCGGCGTCGCTTGGTCAAGGGCCTGGCCGGTGGCGGTGCGCTGGTTTGGGCTTGGAACTTGGCGAACGCCGCTGTGGGCGCTTGCCGGTCCGGGGCAGCCCGGCGTGCTGGCGGGCACCGATTTCAAGCTGGCCGTTGGCGAGACGCCGGTAAGGCGTTGCGCAGAAATAACTTGCGCAGATTGCGCCGGACTTTCGTTCGCCTGCAAGGCGCA
>PEUI01000029.1:4723-8150 GCA_002785585.1 Lysobacterales bacterium CG02_land_8_20_14_3_00_62_12 | reverse complement strand
TGCGCCGGACTTTCGTTCGCCTGCAAGGCGCACAAAGGGGAGCATAGTCGGACTATGTGACGCTTTGTGCAACGACGCAGACGGGGCAAAATCCTTCGCAATCCGCCACCTTTAATGATTTACAACGCCTTAGTTTTCCGCTGTCATCGTCGGATGAAGACTGGTGCATGAAAGACTGGTGCATGAAAGAGTGGTGGTGAAGACTGGTGGTTGCTAATCAGCAGGGCGCTCGCTAACATGCGCGGCCTTACAGCGGGGTGTAGCTCAGCCTGGTAGAGCGCTACCTTCGGGAGGTAGAAGTCGCAAGTTCGAATCCTGTCACCCCGACCATTGTGCAAAACGCCCGCTGCCAGTGGGCGTTTTGTTTTGGGTCCGCCGCAACCCATCGCGCGCTACATCGCCGAGGCGAGTTGCGCCAACCGCGAGCGCAGAACGTCCAATCGCGGGCAGGCAGCGCCCCCCGGAGAAACCCGCGCGGCGAGGCTGGCTTCGGGATCATCGCGTCCCTGCCAGAGTTGCGGATTGGCGGCGCGGGCATAGGCCTCGCGGAACGGCACCCCGGATTGCGCCAGTTCCATGGCGATATCGGTGGCATACATGCCGGCATCGATGGCGGCGCGCATGGCGCCAGCATTCCAACTGATCGCGGCCAGCAACGCTTCGGCGACTTGCAAACTTTGCAGGCCCTGCGCAAACGCCCGCAGCAGCGGCGCCTTGCCGGCCTGTTGATCGCGGTGGTAGCCGGAGGGCAGCGAACTGATCGCGGCAAGTTCATTCATCGCGCCCAGGGCAACGGCCGGCGCGGCACGCAGCAACTCGACCACGTCCGGATTGCGTTTGTTGGGCATCAACGACGACCCGGTAGTGAACTGCGGCTCGATCCGCACGAAACCAAACTCGGTGCTGCCAAACAAGCTCAAATCCCAGGCGGCGCGGCGCACATCCTGAAGACTGGTGGTGAGCGCCGCCAACGCCTGCCACTCATACTTGCCGCGCGATAACTGCGCCGCAATCGGGCTGACCTGGAGGCGATCAAAGCCCAGCGCCGCCGTCGTGTAGTCGCGATCCAGCGCCAGATTGACGCCGTAGCCAGCGGCGGTGCCCAGCGGATTGGCGTTGATCCAGTCGCGGGTGCGCAGCGCCAGTGCCGCGCTGTCGTAAAAGGTTTCGGCATAGCCCGCCCACCACATCGCGGTGGACGACACCACCGCCCGCTGCAAATGGGTGTAACCCGGCATCGGCAGCGAGGCGTCATCGCTGGCACGGCGCAGACACAGCGCGGCAAGGGCGTGGACCTGGTGGGCCAGTCGCTGCAAGCGATCACGCAGATACAGCCGTTGCGCCACCAACACTTGATCGTTGCGACTGCGACCGGTGTGTATGCGACGACCGAGATCGCCCAAGCGTTCGGTAAGCCAGGCTTCGATCGCCGAATGGCCATCCTCGAACGGTGCCGCCAAGCGATAGCGGCCCGCGTTGAAGTCGTCGCGCAACTCGCCGAGCGCGGCAATCAGCGTGTCGGCGTCGCCATGGCTCAAGAGGCCGATGCGGGCCAGCCCGCGCGCGTGCACCTGGCTCGCCTCGATATCGAAGGCAAACAACTCCCGATCCAGCACCACGTCTTCGCCCGCCAGAAACTGCATTAGTTGCGGATCGATCACGCTGTCGGGTTTTTGCCAGATCGGTGCGTTCATCAGCGGATTCCTTGCAGTTCCGGACAGCCCAGGGCCCGATTGAGATTTTGCAGCGCCTGGGTGGCCGCGCCTTTCAACAGATTATCCAGCGTCACCACGACCACCGCCCGGCGGCCATCGGCAGAAACCGTCAGGCCGCCGATTTCGGCGTGCTGCTGGTGCGCGATCTCGCTCACCCACGGCGCTTGCTCAGACCACCGCAGCAACGGCTCGCCAGCATACGCTTGCTGATAGCGTAGCGATAATTCGTGGTGGCTTTGCGCCGTGGCAAAATGCAGGTTGGCGGTCAGCGTGATGCCGCGAAAATAGGCGGCCACATGCGGCATGAACTCCACCGGAAACCCAAGTTGCTGACTCACTTCGCGTTCGTGCAGGTGGCCGATCAAGGCATACGGCAACAGATTGTCGTGCAGCTTGGCCGGATCATTGCGATCACTCGGATGGCTACCCGCACCGCTGTAACCGGATACGCCGAAACACTGCGTCGGCGCAGTCAGCAAATCCTTCACCGGAGCCAGCGCGAGCTGCATCGCGGTGGCGAAACAACCCGGATTGCTGATGCGGTTGTGGCCGTCGGCACGACTTCGGGTGAGTTCCGGCAAGCCGTAGTACCAGCGCGCATCAAAACGATAATCCGCCGACAGATCGACAATCACCGTAGTCGCCGCAATCTGATCGATGGCGGCAACGTAAGGCGCGGCCAGCCCATTGGGCAGTGCCAGAATCAGCGCATCCAGACCCCGCTCGGCGATCACCAGCGGTGTCAGCTCTTCGCACACCAAGGTGCTGGCACGACCCGGAAAAACATCACACAGCCGCTGCCCGGCGTGGGCGCGCGAACCCGCCAGCACCACCTGGATGGCGCCGTGGCATTCCAGCAGTTGCAGCAGTTCCGCGCCGACATAGCCACGGGCGCCGATGATGCCGATGCGATAAGGCGCGGTCATTCGCTTCCAGCCTTCAAGGTCACCGGTCGGGCGTGGCAGTGGTTGACTGCGGCCTCGATCTCGGCAAAGTTTTTGAGTCCGTACCAATACACGTTCCAGCGTGCGCCTTTGAGGCAACCCTCGGACTCGGCGGCGTAAAATTCGTTGATCGGATTGTCCGGGCGCGAACGCCAGAACAATTGCGGCGTATCGGCTTTCATGCGCAACCAGGCGGCCCGGCCCAAGCCCTCGCCCTGCGCATCATCGGCCACCGCAAACTTGTCGAGATGGCAGATTCCGACTTCCTGGGTAAGGATCAGCGCAGCGCGATAGTTGGCGCTGATATAGACCCGATGCAGTTTGGTGCGGGTGAAATAGTCTGCGGTGAGTCGGCGCCCGAAACCCGATTCAATCAGGCCTTTCAGGCGTTCGCGATCAACCTGCGACCAGCGTCGAAAGCAGCGGATCGCCTCGCCCTTGCGGATCAGCGTGCCGGAACCTCGATGCGTGAACAGTTCCTTGGCCAGCTCCGCCGGGCTGGTCATCGACACCGACGACGAACCTGGCAGACGCTTGAGCAAGTCGGCGATTTGTTGCATTTTCAGACGCATGCCGGAATGCAGCCAGGGGGCGGCCATCAGCGCCGCCAGATCGGTGCTCAGGTTGATCGACGAGATCAATTGGCCGTCGCCATCGAGCAGGCCACCGGTGCTGGTCAGGAACACGATCTTGTAAGGCTTGAGCACGCTGATCAATTCGTTGGCCGCAATATCGGCATTGAGATTCAGGATCTGACCGCCACGGGTC
>PEUI01000029.1:2612-4694 GCA_002785585.1 Lysobacterales bacterium CG02_land_8_20_14_3_00_62_12 | reverse complement strand
ACCGGCCTTGAGGCTGGCTTTGATCGACGCCAGATGCACCGCGTTGACCTTGCCGACCAACCCGTACTTGCGTCGATTGAGATAGTCGGACTCGAACACGCCACCGACCACGGAGCTGGCGTGCGCGCCGACCCGATGCAAGGCCTCGACCAGTTTCAGGTTTTCGGCATGAAACACTTCGCGGACCACGGCGAGCGCCGCCGCGGAAGTGACCCGCAGCCCATCAATGATCGGCGTTTCGATACCGGCACGTTGCAGTTGCTCGCCCAATTGCGGGCCGGCACCGTGCAACACGATCGGCGTCAGCCCCACCTGTTGCAGAAAACTGAGCGCCGAGGCCAGGTCATCCAACTCATCGCGCAGCACCGCGCCGCCGACTTTGACTACCGCAAAGCGACTGGCGTCGAGCTCGGAAAATCGCCGCAGGTATTGCTGGATTTCCTTGGCGCTGCCCAGATTGGACAGCAGGCGCACGATCACCGGGCGCAGTCGGTCAGCAGAGTCCATCGTCGATCATCCTCTGGTAGTTCGTCGCCACCGCCTGCAACTGGTCGAGCGCCACCCATTCGTCGGCGCTGTGTGCCTGGGCGATGGCGCCGGGACCATAGACCAGGGCGGTGATTCCGGCTGCTGAAAACAGCGCGGCTTCGGTCCAGAAGTCCACGGCGTTGCCAATCGGCAAGGCCAGTGCGTCGGCCATGTCACGCGCGCGCAAGCGTGCCGCTTCGGCTTCGGCCAGATCGCCCGCTGGCAAACTGGGGCCGCTGAAGGTGATGTCGTAAGCGGCAATCGCTGCTTCGGCCACCAGGCCACGAAAAGCCAAGTGCAGCGCCTCCGACGATTGTGAGGGCAGCGGCCGGAAGCCAAAGCGCAGTTCGGCGCTGGGGGCAATCACATTGGCCTTGATGCCGCCTTCGAGGCGACCGATATTGAAGCGCAAGCCGGTGAGCCCGCCGAACCGCTCGGACTGCAACGAAGCACACAGCGCCAACGCGGCGTGGCCCCATTCCACGGCATGATGCAAAGCCGAGTCGGTGGTGGTCGCGACCCCACTGGCATGACCGGCACGACCGCGAAATAGCAAGCGCACTGCGGCGATGCCGCGATGCGCCAATACCGCTTTGGCGGCGGTGGGTTCAGCGATGATGGCGGCGTCAAAGCGTCGCGGCTTTTTCAAGAATGCCGGGATGCAGCGCGCATCATTGGCCTCTTCGTCGCTGGTAAACAAAAACGCCGCCGCGCCGGTGCTGTGTGTCGCGGCACTGAGTAGGGCCGCCGCCGCGCCTTTGATGTCGCAAGCGCCGAGACCGATGGCACGATCCGCGGTCAAGCGCAGGCGTAACGGGTCGGCGGTCCACGCCGGGCTGGTCGGCACCGTATCCACATGCACATTGAACAGCAGCTTCGGCTGCCCACGCACCGCCAGCAAACTGACCGCACCGGCACCGTGATCGCACAGCTCAAAGGTGAAGCCAGGCAAAGCCGCCCGCAGATAATCGAAGATGCCACCCGCACTGCTGATCGCACGCGGCGGGTTCTCGGTATCGAACGCCACCAAGGCGGCGAGATGCTCCAGCAGCAAGGGCATCATGGTTCGGCAGCCCGCGCAGCGGCGCGTCCTACTTCCGCCCAGAGCCCGCTCGACATGCCGTACAGGCGGATAAAGCCTTCGGCTTCGGCCACGCCCCAATCGGCCGCTTGAGCGTAAGTGGCGCGCGCACTGGTCAGAATATTGGGCGAGTCCAGAGCGATCGCCGCCACCATGCCGCCGTGCGTTTCCAGGGTGACCTGGCCACTGACCCGACTTTGCGTGCTGGCCAGAAACGCATCCAGATCGGCCTTCAGCGGATCATGGAAAAAACCCTCGTAGGCAAGCTCCACCCACTTGCGTCCGACTTCCGGCTTGAAGCGATTCTGCGACTTGCTGAGCACGGCTTCTTCCAAGGCCCGATGGGCGATAGCGAGCGCGGTCAGTCCCGGCGCCTCGAACACGATGCGACCTTTCAGTCCGATGGTGGTATCGCCGGTGTAGATCGAACGACCGACGCCGTACTCGGCCAGTTGCCGGTTCAAGCCTTGCAG
>PEUI01000029.1:0-2590 GCA_002785585.1 Lysobacterales bacterium CG02_land_8_20_14_3_00_62_12 | reverse complement strand
ACCCCATCAATACTGACCGGCACGCCGCAGACAAATCCAATGCGCACCCGCAGTGGCTCGAGCGGCCATTGTGCGCGCGGCTTGCACCAACCCTGCGCCGCCGGACCTGGTGCCTCGAAGCGATCCACCTCACCACCAGAAAGCGTCAGACCGAGCACGTTTTCGTTGATGGTGTAAGCCTTTACCTTGTCGCGCACGCCAAAGCCGCGGTCTTCCAGATATTGGCGTTCCCAGGCGCGCACCTCGCCCACTTCTTTTTGAATCTCGCGGATCGGCGCGATGATTTGGTAATCGCCAAGCGCCTTCGCGGTCAGGTCGAAACGTAGCTGATCGTTGCCCATGCCGGTGCAACCATGCGCGAACACGCGCGTGCCCAGTTCATCACAGCGCTGGAGGCTGGCGTGCACGATCAAATAGCGATCCGAAACCAGCAACGGATACTGGCCCTGGTACCACTCGCCGGCAAACAGCAGCGGCACCACGAACTGATCCCAGATCGACTGGGCAATGTCCACGGTACGATGGCTGGCGGCACCCAGCTCGACCGCACGCTGCTCGATATAGGCACGTTCCTCGGCATCGACACCGCCGGAATCGGCGAACACGGTATGCACCGCGTAGCCCTGTTCCTGCAACCAGGGAACGCAAAAACTGGTATCGAGTCCACCAGAAAAAGCCAAAACCAGATCTTTAGCCACGATTGCGTTCTCCAAAAAGACAAAATTTGTACGGATGCAGCTCAGAGGGTTGCGCCAAGCAGCCAGCTCATTACTGCCTTCTGCACATGCAGACGATTTTCGGCCTCGTCGATTGCCTTGCAGCGCGCCGAATCCATCACCGCATCACTGGCCTTGACGTTGCGCCGCAACGGCAGGCAGTGACTGAAAATCGCGTTGTGGGTCAGCGCCATCTTCGCTTCATCGACGATAAAGTGTCGGGCGGCTTCGCGCTGCCCGCGTTCACCCTCCCAGTGACCGAAAAATGGCAGCGCGCCCCAGCTCTTGGCGTAGACCACATCGGCACCGCGATAACTCGCGTTGATATCGTGGGACACCCGAAGACTGCCGCCACTTTCGGCAGCATTGGCGCGGCCCAAGTCCATGTAGCGCGGGTCAAGAACGTAATCGGCGCTGGGGCACAACAAAGTCACATCGAGACCGAGCCGGGTCGCAATCAACAATGCCGAATTGGCCACCGCCGTGTTCAGCGGCTTCGGGTGATAAGTCCAGGTCAGCAGGTACTTGCGGCCGACCAGATCACCGAGTTGCTCTTTCAACATCAGCGCGTGCGCCAGCTCCTGGCACGGGTGGGTAATCGTCTCCATATTGATTACCGGCACCGTGGCGTAATGCGCGAATGCCTTGAGCACGCGGTCTTCCCGATCCACCCGCCAATCGACAAACTTCGGGAACGCGCGCACCGCGATCAAATCGCAATACCGCGACAACACCCTGGCCACCTCGCTGACATGTTCCTCCGGCTCGCCATCCATCACCCGCCCCGGATCGAACTCGATGCCCCAGGCATCCTTGCCCGGTTGCAGCACCACCGCGTGCCCACCCAATTGCCAAGCACCGATCTCGAACGAACTGCGCGTGCGCATCGACGGATTGAAAAACACCAACGCAATCGTCCGCCCGGCCAACTGCTGCCCGAAGCGGTTGTGCTTGAACCGCGCAGCACTGGCCAACAAGCCATCCAGCTCGGCACGGCTCAAGTCGTTGGTATTGAGGAAATCACGTTTGCGCAGGACCGAATTCATCGCAGCAACCTGTGTGGAAAAAAAATGAGCGCGGGCGTCCTGTCCGCGTGACCTTCGCCCAGAAAAAAAGCCCGGCGTCGGGGCCGGGCTTTCGCTTGAAACCAGTCGATCAAACCGGAACGCGAGCCAGCCGCTAGGCGGAGCAGCATCGGCGCGCTCGCGAAGTCATCCCCGCCGCCTGATAGGCGGCCGATTGAAAACTCGCACGGGTGGTAGTGAGATCAAACATGGCGAACAACCTAGCGGCTTACGGGAGAGCTGTAAAGGATGGCAAGTCGAGCCTCGGCGCCGCGTCCATCTGCACGAGCTCTCGCTCTGCCGCTGCGACGAAAGCTCAGAGCCGACGTGGATCCTGCCCGCGTGCAAGGTAAGCGATTCCTTGCCTGTGATCGACTGGATCAGTCTGCGGCTTTATGGCGTCCGAACCGTGTTGGGTCGCGTGCTTTCTGCCATCGACGCGCCGCTCCGAACGCAAACCATGATTGGGCGATCTCCTCACAATCCTAGAACCAGACGCAGTCCGCTATCAACGCGGATCATGAGTTCTGACGGCAGTGCGCGGACCCGCTGGTGGAGAACTACACGATCTACGGTGAGCACCTGCGAGACATTGACCACCGCAACCTTTGCCAGTCCGGAATCACGCCTGCCCATGCGCACATTGCCGGGCGCCGCTGCCAACGCCAGGTTCGACGTTACGGCGGCGATGACGACGGTGGCGATGCAACTTTCATTGAACGGGTTGGATTGAATGACAACGACCGGTCGCCGCAGTCCTGGGCCCGATCCTGCGGGGGGCGGCAGCGAAGCCCACCAAACCTCACCACG
>PEUI01000014.1:8275-8991 GCA_002785585.1 Lysobacterales bacterium CG02_land_8_20_14_3_00_62_12 | reverse complement strand
CTGCATCATCCACTCCGTCCGCATCAACCAGCGCGTATCAAACCTCAATGCGGTGCAGCTGAATAGATGTGTTGTGGCGGACGGTTACAGCTTTCTCGGACATCGCCTTTCGGAAAGTTGGGTGTCCGGTGCTCTCCTTCCGGTGCTCTCCACGCCCTCCACGCCCGACCTGCCTGGCATTCACGAAATCTGGGTGTCCCGTCCCGAGCTTCCGAGCTTCCGTCCCGAGCTTTCTTCTCTTCACGAAATCTGGGTGTCCCGTCCCGAGCTTTCTTCACGAAATCTGGGTGTCCCGAGCCTTCTTCCCGAGCTTTCAAATCTGGGTGTCCCGAGCTTTCCCGAGCTTTCCGCCGAGCTTTCCCGAGCTTTCCCGAGCTTTCCCGAGCTTTCCCGAGCTTTCGCAGGTAAACGCTGTGCTTCAGTTTCCAACGATTTCATTGAGGCCCTCGATCACCAGCGTCAGCTCCTCGGGCGTAGAGCGGCCGAGCCTCGTGCCAATACGCTCAACGGAGAGGGTGCGAATCTGACTTATCTTGACCCAAGATCGCTTTGCCAGCTTCGTAGATTTCAGCTCGTGTGCAAGCGGGAAACCCGCGCGCTGAGGTTGACTGGTCAATGCCACTGCAATGACCGTACCGGAGCGTTCGTTGAACACGTCGTGGCTGAGGATCATTACTGGTCGCAAGCCCGCCTGCTCCCGGCCACGAATGGGATCA
>PEUI01000014.1:1761-8219 GCA_002785585.1 Lysobacterales bacterium CG02_land_8_20_14_3_00_62_12 | reverse complement strand
TTGGCGCACTCGCAGGCAAGGCGGCGATGCTCCAGACGCGCAAGCTTCTCACTCACCGCTACCTGGATGGCACGGCTGCGATTGGGAAAAATGCGCCTTGAAACCAAATCGTCAACGCGGATTACCGTTTCCTGATCGAGCGTAATCGCCACCTTTATGCTGCTCATACTGGACCCCTTGGTATGACAATTGAGCATACCATGGCCTGCGGCCGCAAAGATTCCAAGCGAATAGCATTCCAGGGTGGCTTCTGAGCCACCGCCCCGCAGCGCGGCGACGGCGGCGTTAGCGGATCAGCTTGATCCAACCCACGTGGACGCGCCTTCCCGGGCTACTTCAGTGCCGCCGCAAGCTGGCCGGCCTGGTTGGCGAATTGGTGGCGGTCGAAGTGGTTTTCGTTTTCGACGGTGTTGAACCAGCGGTTCAGGCGTTTGCGCAGTTTGGGTTCGTCGCCGAGTTCCAGCGATAGCGTTTCGACGGCGAGAAAGGCTTGTTCGGCGGCGACAAAATCAGCAAACCGGCCGACCGTGGCGCGGCTCAACAGCAGGCTGCGCAACTGGCGCAGGTCGGCCTCGGCAAAAGTGCGCGCGGCGACTTCCGTCTGCAGGCTGTCGAGTTCGCTTTGCAGTGCCGCCGCTTTGCCACGCACGGCGGCCAAATCCTGCTGACTGGCGCGATGCAGTGCGTTGCCGGCGCGTTCGATGGCGGCACCACGCACTGGCGACAGGGTTTCGGCTAGCGCCACTAGCAACGCCAGATTGCCATCGTTGAGGCGGATGGCGCCGGGCGCCAAGCCCTGGTGCAGCGGCAACGGCGACCACCGCAGTTCGTTCATCGGATGGTGGCAAGCATGGCAGTCGAAAAAAGCCAGTTCGGGGAACACGCCGTTGCCGCCAAATCGGGCGGATTGAATCAAGGTCAACTGCGCGCGCACGCTGGCGATTAGTCCCTGCGCCCAAATGCTGGCGTTGGCGCGATTGCCCTTGCGTTGCAGGTAGTCGGCATCGACTTGGTAATGCGCCGGTTGATTGGCGGTGTAGGTGGCCAGTTCAAAACTGAGGCGCGGATGTCCGGCCGCCATCAGCTCGTGACCGGCAAACTTTTCCGCCGTGCCGTAATGGCAGGACAGGCAGAGTTGCGCACGGACCGCCGGATCTTCGGTGCGCGCCAGACCCTTGGCGATGTTGTCGGCGTGAGCGACGTCGCGCTCGGCGTGGCTCTTGATCCACTCGCCAGCGCCGCCGTGGCAGGCCTCGCAGCCGACGCCATCGCTGAGTTGAAACTGTTCGCCACGCGCCGCCTCGGGAACATGGTCGGCGTGGCAGTCCAGGCAGACTTTGGCGCTGGCGGCGTCGCTCAATCCCAAGCGCTGCGCGATCGCCTTGGAGCGTTCGTTGAGCAGCGTGTTGTAGGCCCGCGAATGGGCGTCTTCGCGGGTCCAGACGCGGTATTCGTTTTGCATGACCTGGGTGCCTTCGATCTGGTTGGCACGGCCATGGCAGACACTGCTGGCGCAGGTCGCCGGCCCGAGATGCAAAGCAGTTGGCGCGGTTGCGGATGGCGCGGATGGCGCCGTTGGCACTTGCGCCTGGACCGCCGCCACGCAGCCCAACAGTGCGGCCAGTAGCGGCAGATTATTTCGGCATTTCGTCATCGACATACCATGGCTCCCCGTCGTTGTTCAGATACAGACCTTGCATCTCTTGCAGGTTCAAAGGCCGCGCCCCGAGACGCCCGAATACGGCCATCTGGCCGCCGGTTTCATCGACGCCGCGGTCGCGTTCCAAAGCGTGCGACAGCGCCAATGCCGGCTTGCGGGTGGCGTAGGCGGCGATCAGTTCGGGCTTCGGTTCCGGGCTGAAGCCATAGAAGTTGGGCTGGCTGTCCGGCGCGGTCAGTTGCAGGACTTTGAGACCCGCGGCACCGTCGGCAACATAAGCAAACAGCGAGGCGTTGGTCGATGCCACCACCACGTCGCGGGCATCGTGCAGGGTGCCTGCGGCGTCGAAGGTTTGCAGCAGGCGCATCGCTTCCGGGCGCTCCACATCGACGATGGCCAGCCCTTGCTTGCCGGCAGCGACATAGGCATAAGTGCGCACGACGAACACGCGATTGGCATCAGTCAAGGCCACGCTACTGCCTTCGATCCGACGTGGCGCTTGCGGCTTGGTGACGTCGATGACCTCCAAACCGTTGCTATCGGTGACAAACAAATAGCGGAATTGCAGCGCCGAGGCGCGCATGTCGGGCAGCGCCAACACCGCATCCACGCTCGGTTTGAGCGGATCGTTGAGATTGACGATGACCAGCCCGCGCGGCGTCGCAACGTAGGCGCGATAGCCGCCCATTTCGACATGGCGGGCCCCGTTGAGCACGCCATCGGGATTCCAGGTCAGCGCGCGCTTGAGTTGATTGTTGCGCGGTTCGGCGTCGGCCATGGTGTTGATGTCGACCAGGATCAGACCTTCTTCGGCATCGCTGATGACGACGTAGTTGTAGATCGGATGGAACGGCTGCTCCTGGTTGGTCTCGCGCATCAACACGCCCTGGTTGCGCGCCGGATGCACCGGCTGGGTGGTGACCATGCTCAAGCAGGTGGCGTTGCGACTGGGCACCTGGGTGTGCTGGCCGAGCGGCCCGAACGGCGCCGAAATAATCGGTTGCGAGACGCCCTTGTTGCCAATCGCCGCGACATCGAACACCCGCAAGCCGTCATTGCCGGCAGCGGCATACAGATACTCGCCACGCAATTGCAGACAGCCAACGGTGCCGGTGCGGTGGCGATGCGCGACCGGCAATTGGCGGCCGCGCTGCTGGTGAGCCGCGTACCAATCCGGATAGGCGTAGCGTTGCAAATAGCTGCCGATCACCGCCTGCGGCTCGTCCCACTCGGTGACCTGCACGGCGGTCACTTCGCCGGCACCACCGACCCAGGCGTTGAGGCCGATGAAGTCGATGAACTTGGTGCCCAACATCAAAGTCTGCGCGACGATGGCGTTGTTGTCACCGCGCTTGGCCAGATGGCAGTCGCTGCAAACCCGGGTTTCGGTTTTGCGTTCGGTATGCGGATAGTGCGGGTTCATCGCCTGCGAGCTGTAGCCGCTGGCGGCAATCGGTGGCTGCTGCACATAAATGCGTTCGCGATTGGCATTGGTGGAGGACAGCACCAGCGCCGAGGTCGAGCGCACCGGCGCGATCTTGCCGCCCTTGGCCGGACTGTGGCGACCGATCATGAAGATTTCATCGCGCGCCACTTGCGGGTTGTAGGTGGCGAAATTGCGCGTCTCGCCGCCTTCGTAATGGTGCCGCTCGGTCTTCCAGTTGGCTTCCACCGGCAGATGGCAACCGCCGCAACTGGTGGTCCACGAGGTGTGGCAGGCGTAGCACTCCATGTCGCTGGAACGGTGCGCCAACTCGGCTTCGGTTACGTTTTGACCCCAGCGCTGGGACTGGGTGTCGCGGCTCATCAATTTGGCGCGGGCCGCCTTCGGGTTATACGCCGGGTTGGCCGGATCGAGCGTGTCTTTGACCAGCGACATGCGCCATTCCAGCTTCGGATCGAGCATCGAGCGCTGATAAAGCGCATCGCCAATCCACTCGAAGCGACGGCGGCCGTCGGGCGTGCGCAGCAGACGCAGATCAATGCCACCTTCGAGTGCCGCCGGTCCCGAGGTATACAAGTTGGGGTATTTTTTTGCGTCGCCGTGGCAATCGATGCAGCCGATTTCCACCGCCAGTGCGACCTGGCTTTGCAGGTGGCCATTGCCGTGGGAATCCTGCGAAAAATGGCAATCGACGCAGTGCATGCCCTGGTCCATGTGGATCGAAGCCAGGTGCACGGCTTTATCAAACTTCTTGGGGTCATCGGCGGCGACTTGCTGGCCGTCGGCATCCAGCAGATTGCCTTTGCGGTCGCGCTTGAACACCGCGCGGAAGTTCCAACCGTGGCCATGGTAGTCAGCGAATTGGGTGTCCTTCAGATCACTGTTCATCTCCGAGACCTGGGCGAGAAACTTCGGATCTGCCCAGTTGCCGCGTGGCGCCGCGCCTTCGGGATTGCGATCGAGCACTTCGCGGACGCGCGCGCTATCCGGATATTGCTGTTGTTTCGGCCACATCGCCGGGGCATCGGATTCGTAGTCCCACATCGTGTAGCCCATGAAGGTGTTCATGAACATGTTCGGTTGGTGCATGTGGCAGATCATGCATTGGCTGGTCGGGATGGCACTGGTAAAAGCGTGCTGGAGCGGATGCCCGGGTTGATCGCGCGGGATGGTTGGGTCCAACGTTTGCGTGGTGCCGGCATGACCAGCGTCGGCATAGCGCCCGGAGTGTTTGGGATCGCGATCATTGGCGTAGACCACATGGCAGGAGGCACAGCCGGAATTGCGGTAATCACCGGCTTGGTCGTTGGTGCCGGCGAACCACATCAGTGGATCGTTCAAGCGCGTTTTGTGCATGTTCAACACCGGCACCGAAATCCGCGCACCGGTGCCAGGGCCGCGATTGGACTGGCGAAAATCTGGCCGCCCGGGTTCTTCCAGGCGTTGCAACTGACCGGTGCTGTTGGGCAAGCCGGTCTCCGGAAACAACGATTGAATATTGCGGCCACCGCGCTCGAACACGCGGAAGTTGTCGCCCGGCTTGATCGTCTCGAAGGCCGGCAGCGGCAGCACGCTGGGCAAAATGGCATTGGCCTGCATTGCCGCCGTTGGCGCCACCGGCGCCAGCAATTTGGCGCCCTTGCCGTCGGCGGTGTAGGCCTCGCCGAGGATCGACAGTTTGTACGGCAAGATGCCGTTGTTGTAAGCCGCCGCGCCCCAGAACATTGCCGCCGTCGCCATCAGGCTGCCGCGCGCGGCGCGAATGGTCTCCAGATGACAGGCACCGCAGGCGGCTTCGACGACCCGATAATCCGACGGATTCATGAAGCGGATGAACTCCGGGCGCTCGTGATTGAGCAGCGTGTAGCTGCGTTCCGGCAAGGCGCTACTCGGCGTCTTCCAGGCTTCCGGGTAGCGCGGCAAGACGTGCGCCTGCGCCATCGCCGCCTGATAGTCGGCGGCGTTGCGCTGGCTGTTGTCCGGGCGAACCACGGCGGTGTTGCCACCATGACAATCGGTGCAGCCGAGTTTCACCGCCGGATTGACGTGCATGCTGGCGCGATCCGATTGGGTATGGCAGCTCAGACAGCCGCTGCTCTTGGCGAGCACCGCTGCATCCGGTTGCGATGCCGGCGCCGGGGCCGCCATCGCGTCGCTGCGTTCAACGGCGGTCTCATGGCTGCCACTGGCCAGGCTGGCCGCGCTCGCCAGCAGCGCGAGCAGCAGCAGCGCGGCGATCACGCCGGTCAGCGGACGGCTGGCAAAGGATTGGAGCGGGATCGTGCGCATCGCTTATCGCCTTCAGTAAGTCAGAATGACGTTGGCCAACAGCGAATGCGGCTGGCCTTGGTCGGGAAACAAGTCGTCGTAGCCACGGCCCGGGATCAGCGTGGCCCAGGACAGTCGCAACACCAGGTTCTGCGTCATCAGCGGCCGCCAGATCACCGCCGCCGAAACATCCAAGCCGAGGTTGCGGTGGATGTTGGCCTGGTTGCGCGCGGCTTCCAGCACGGCGGTGTTTTCGAACGCCAACTGGTTGGCGTTGACCGACAACCGCCACTGCGGCGCCAGGTCAAAATCAGCGCCGACGCCGAGCAACAAAGTGCCCGGATTGGTGAAATTCGACTGGCCTTGCTCTTTGCTGGAGCGCAGCGAATTGAGCACGCCATTGCGCCCCGACAACGCCACCCGACCGCCACCAATCAACGGCACCGCTTGGCGAATCCAGTAACTGGTATCGGCACCGGCAAATTGCGGGTTTTCGAAGATCGCATCAAAGCCGGTGGCCTTGTGGTCGTAAGGGTCGGCATCGCCGCTGGCATACAAGAGCGAAACGCGGCTGCGAATCCAGTCGAAGTCGATCCCGGCTTCGACCGCAGCAAAGCCCGCGCGGATACTGGATGGGGCACCACTGAATACGCCATCGTGTTCGCGGCCGAGGGCGTAGTAGACGGTCGCGCTCAGATTGACGCGGTCGATATGGCCATCGAGGCTGCTGCCGATGTAGGTTACGTCGTAACGGCGCGGCCGCTCGCTGCCGAGGGCCGCGGGCCTGGCCAGAAAACCGTTGTGGTCAAAGTAAAAATCGCGGTCCTCGCGGTTGCGGTTGTAGGCCACGGTGAATTGCGATTGCAGACCGAGCTTGAACAAATCCTGCCAATAGACGTTGGCGATCAGCACATCATCGCGACGGGGTTTGACGAAAACATCGTTCAAGCCGCTGTTGGTGTCTTTTTCCAGCCGCCGAAACAGTGCCAGGTTGTATTGAAAAACGTTGTTGTGGCGGGTGCCAAACACGCGCGCGCCGAGCTGGCTGTCTTGAAACAAAAAACCGCGAAAGTCCGCATTGAACGG
>PEUI01000014.1:0-1741 GCA_002785585.1 Lysobacterales bacterium CG02_land_8_20_14_3_00_62_12 | reverse complement strand
TGTCGAAATCGAAATTGTCCGAGACGTTGCGCAAGTGGTAATCGAAAAACGCCGCCTGCAAACCGAAGTGTTGATCGGTGCGCGTGGTGCCGGTACGCGGATCGACGTTCAGCGCCTGCAGTTCGCCAACATTGGCGTAGTTGATGTTGAAGGCCGGGGTCAGCCGGAACTCGTAATCCGGCGGCTGGAACACGGTGCTGCCCTTCAGATAGACCAGCTCGACCGCCACCGTCTGCGCCAACACATCCTGGCCGGGATCACCGAATACATCGTTGGCACCCGGGTCGCCGGTGCTCGGTCCGCCCACTGGCGTTGGCACCCGGCGCGATTCGTAGACCGAATCGGCAATCGCCGATACCGAAAAAAACCAGTCGTCGCCGTGGATCGGTTTGTCGCCCTTGAGCAGATTGCGGTTGTACGGGTCGTACCAGCGTTCTTCGTACAAGGCATCGACGATGCGCCAGCGATCCGGCACCGCGATCGGGTCATCGAACTCGGCCACGCCCGGGCGCGGAATGGCGCTGTAGCGGCGCGCCACGCGCAACGCCGCCGAGTCGGCAGCGGGCACCACGGGCGCCCCATCGGGATCGGTGGTTGGCACGCAGTCCTGACCGACCGTGCCCGGTCGATGGTGCTGGCGCTGCCGTAGATCTTCGTCTTTCGACGGTGGACAGGAGCCAACTTTGGCTGGCGCAGCGGTCGGGGCCGTCGATTCCGCAGGCGCAGCAGCAGCGGCCGGGGCCGTCGATTCCGCCGCCAGTGGCAGCGCCAAGCCGAGCGTGAATACGCCAACGGCAACCAGTAATGATGAAGAGCGCATCGGATGCCGCCTATTTGCCAGCGCAGACATTCTGCGCATTGCTGTCGATGAAGGGACTAAACGGGCATTGCGCGTAGCGTAGCCGCACGCCGCGCGGCGTCAGCCGATCCGCACGCCGGTCGACCGGCGCATGGCCAATGCTGCCGAGCCGCTGTCCGGCCAGGTCCAAACCGAGGAAGGCCACCATGTCGTCCTGATCGACTCCATCGCCGGATACCCCGATCGCACCGACCAACACCGCGCCGCGAAAGATCGGCGAGCTGCCGGGAAAAATTTGCGCGCCGTTGGCCAGATTGGCGGCCGCCGCCAGCGAGTTGCCGGTGCCCAATTCGACGCCGACGCAATTGCGCGGCGTGTCGCTGGTGAAACCCGGCAGACCGGCAATGAAACCGACGTGCTGGATGATGCCGTTCATCACCAGATCGAGTTGCAGCCCGGTCGAAAACACGCTCCACTGCCCGGCCGGTTTGCTCAACGGTCCGGCGACGCTGCCGCGAATGCCATCCGGGAAAAATGGCCGTGACAAATTGCCGCCAGCGCGATCGGTAAAGGCAATGCCGTCGGCCAGCGCCGTCGGCCCGAGAAATCCGCGCACCGCCTCCAGATAGCTGCGCAGATCGACACTGCGCCGCGGCGCCAGCGTTGCATCCAGATACACCGTCGGCACGGTTAGGGCAGCGATCCATGCCGCCGCCTGCGGTGACGACAGGAACGCTGCGGTGCGGGCTTTCTGCGCCGACACATCGGCGCCAAACATCGGCGCGTCGCGACTGCGCACGACGCCCAGAATATGCCCGAGCGAATCCACCACCGAGATCGTCACCCGCGCCGGCGTGCCCAGCGGTCGGCGGATCTGGGCGCGGCTGCGGTTGGCGATTTCCAGTGCCGCGTCGAGCAGGGTTTCGACTTCGGCGGCAGTTA
>PEUI01000360.1:5333-8279 GCA_002785585.1 Lysobacterales bacterium CG02_land_8_20_14_3_00_62_12 | reverse complement strand
GTTTTACGCGACCAAGGCGAACGCGCATCCGGCCATTTTGCGCGAATTGGCCGAGCTCGGATTTGGTTTGGAGTGCGTGTCGATCGGCGAACTGCATCACGCCGAGGCGGTGGCGCCGACGGCGCCGAAACTGTACACCTCCAACTTTGCGCCGGTCGCCGAACTGGCGGCGGTGGTGGCGATGGCAACGGTGGCGCTGACGATCGATAACGCCGATCTGCTGACGCGCCATGGCACTTTGTTTTCTGGCCGCGAGATTTTGCTGCGGGTCGATCTTGGTGTCGGCCGCGGCCATCACGACAAGGTGCGTACCGGTGGCGCCGCCAGCAAGTTCGGTATCGCGTTGGCCGATCTGCCGACCGCGCTCGCGGCGGCCGCAGCGGTCGGCGCCAGCGTGGTGGGCCTGCACGCCCATCTTGGCTCCGGCATTCTCTCGGTCGATCATTTTGCCGAGGTCTACGCGCAACTGGCGGCGTTGGCCGAGTCGATCCCGAGTGTCGCCATCCTCAATATCGGCGGTGGCATCGGCGTGCCGTCCAGACCCGGCGAATCGGCCCTCGATCTGACGGCGCTGGCGCTGGCTTTGGGCGAAGTCAAGGCGGTTTATCCGCATTATCAATTGTGGCTGGAGCCCGGGCGTTTTCTGGTGGCAGAAGCCGGCGTGTTGCTGGCGCGGGTGACGCAAACCAAGCGCAAACAGGCGATCGATTACGTCGGCGTGGACGCGGGCATGCACAACCTGTTGCGACCGGCGCTCTACGATGCTTACCATCCGATCCACAATCTCAGCCGCCTGGATGCACCAGCGACCCAGCGGGTGCAAGTGGTGGGTCCGATTTGCGAATCCGGCGATGTGCTCGGCAGTGATCGGCAACTGCCGGATTGCCAGCCGGGTGATGTCATGCTGATCGCCGACGCCGGTGCTTACGGCGCGGTCATGGCCTCCCACTACAACCGCCGCGCTGGCGCCGATGAGGTGATTTTGTGATGCTGAGCAAGGCCAAATCGGCGCAATGTTTTCGTTTTGTGCGCGTGGACTACCAATCGGCCACCGGCATTGCGGAGCTGGTTTATGCCTTTGACGATGGCCCGGAGTTGATCGAGACCCTGTGCTTTCCGAACGCACCGGTCGTCACCGAGGCCACCCGCGCGGCGCTGGATCGCGCTCTGGCCAGCCTGCACTGGATCGCCGGTATCAGCTACTACAAGGCGGCGGTGGTGCCGGCGATCCGCGTCGATGGCGGCGGCCTCAATGCCGCGACGGCGGCTTTTCTGGATGAGCTTTATCTGCATGGCCTGGGCGAATTTGCACACCAGAACGGCCTCGATCTGCGCGGCCGAATCCGGTTTCCGGTGACCGTCGAAGGCCGTGCAGCGCCGCTGGTTTCGGGCGCGCGCCAGCATTCCCGGCAGACGCTGGTACCGATCGGCGGCGGCAAGGATTCCCTGGTAAGTGTCGAGCTGATGCGCCAATGCAGCGAACCGATGACCGCCGTCTGGGTCGGCAACTCGGCGTTGATCGCGGCCACGGCCGCGCGCACCGGCCTGCCGACTTTGAATATCCAGCGGGTGATTTCGCCGCTGCTGTTCGAGCTCAATCGACAAGGCGCGTACAACGGCCACATTCCGGTGACCGCGATCAATTCCGCCATCCTGGTGGTGGCGGCAGTGTTGTACGGTTTTGATGCCATCGCCTTTTCCAACGAGCGCTCGGCGTCGAGCGCCAATCTGCACCAGGACGGATTTGCGATCAATCACCAGTGGAGCAAGGGTTTTCGTTTCGAGCAGCTTTTTCGTCAGCACATCCAAACGCAGATCACGCCGGATTTGGATTACTTCTCGGTGCTGCGCTGCCATTCCGAGCTGGCAGTAACCCAGAAGTTCGCGCAACTGGTGCAATATCACGAGGTGTTTTCCAGTTGCAATCGCAACTTCCGAATTCTCGGCGAACGACCAACCGCGCGCTGGTGTGGGGTTTGCCCAAAGTGCCATTTCGTTTTTCTCGCGCTGGCGCCGTTTTTGCCGAAGGCCCGCCTGCTGGCGATTTTTGGCCGCAATCTGCTCGATGACGCGGCGTTGGTTGGGGCGTTTGACGCGCTGCTCGAGATCGACGCCCACAAGCCGTTTGAATGCGTCGGCGAAGGCATCGAGTCGCGCGCGGCGCTGGCCGCGCTGGCGGCGCGGGCGGAGTGGTGTGAAGACGCTGTGGTCGCACGCTTCCGCCGCGACATTCTTCCCGGATTGGACTCGACGGCGATCAATCTGCAAACCTTGTTGCAACCCAGTGGCGACCATTTCCTGCCGCCGCGCCTGGCGTCGATTGCGCATGCGCATTGAGCAACTGAACGGGCAGCGGGTCGCCATTTGGGGCTGCGGTCGCGAAGGGCAGGCGGCGTTGCGGGCGCTGCCATCGCGCTTGCCGAGCTTGCCGCTGACCGTGCTTGGCAGCGCCGCCGAGCGCGAAGTCTGGATGGCGACGCACGCAACCGACGCCCAGTTCGATCTGGCGCCGGTCACCCTCGAACGACTGCGGGGTTTCGATGTGGTGATCAAATCTCCGGGTATCAGCCCGTATCGGTCACCGATTCCGGAGGCGCTCGCTGCGGGTGTGCAATTCATCTCCGGCAGCCAACTCTGGTTTGCCGAACATGCCGCCGCCAACACCATTTGCATCACCGGTACCAAAGGCAAAAGCACGACGGCGGCGTTGATCGCGCATCTGCTGCGTGCGCAGGGCGTGCGCACCGCGCTGGCGGGCAATATCGGGTTGCCGCTGCTGGAATTGCTCGATCCCGCGTCGCCGCCGGACTGGTGGGTGATCGAGCTGTCGAGTTTTCAAACCCGTGACGCCGAGGCCCACCCGCGCATCGCGGTGATCACCAATCTGATCGAGGAACATCTGGATTGGCACGGCAGCGTGGCGCGTTATCACGCCGACAAACTGGC
>PEUI01000360.1:0-5311 GCA_002785585.1 Lysobacterales bacterium CG02_land_8_20_14_3_00_62_12 | reverse complement strand
GGCATCGCGGTGCTCAATGCGGATGACCCGGCCCTGCGCGCGTGGGCGGACCGCCCGCCGCTGACCGAGTGCGGAAAATGGTTCAATGATCGCCGTGGCTGGCATTGCGCCGATGGCGCCATTTGCTTCGGTGATCGGGCGGTGATGGCGATTGCCGAGCTGCCGCTGCCGGGATGGCACAACGCGAGCAATGTCTGTGCGGCGCTGACCGCGGTTGCGGCGGCGGGCTTCGATGCGTTGGCGGTGGTGCGTCACTTGTCCAGCTTTCGCGCCCTGCCACATCGCTTGCAGGCGTTGGGTGCGCGCGCCGGGATCGACTACGTGGACGACAGTATTGCCACCACGCCGCAGGCGGCGATCGCGGCGCTCGATCACTATGCCGAGCGCCAGGTGGTGATGTTGATCGGCGGGCAAGATCGTGGTTTGGATTGGCAGCCGTTCGCCGATCGCCTCGCCGCGCGACCACCGCGTGCCGTGGTTTGCACCGGTGCCACGCGCCAGCGGGTATCCGCGTTGTTGCAGCAGACGCTGCGCGCGCCGACGCTATCTGGCGTGTTTGCGGTCGAATCGTTCGAAGCGGCGTTCCTGCTTGCGCAATCGCAGACACCGACCGGCGGCGTGCTGCTGCTGTCGCCCGGCGCGCCCAGCTTCGGCCAGTTTCGCGACTACGTTGAACGCGGTCGCCGCTTCGCCGAGCTGGCAGGTTTCGACCCCAACCAGATCAGCGATATCGCGGGTTTGGGGATCGCCTGATGGTGACCAGCCTATGCGGTGGCACTTTTTGATTGACGAGAATCAAAACTTGATGCAGCTCAAATCCATCCACATTTACCCCCTGAAATCGGCGCGCGGTGTCGTGCTGGCGTCGGCACAGTTGACCGCCCGCGGCCTGGATGGAGATCGGCGCTGGATGCTGATCGATCCCCAGGGCAAGTTCATTACCGCGCGGCAGTTGCCGCAGTTGGTGCTGATCGACGCCCAGACCACGGCGGCGGGGCTGCGCTTGCAGGTCGCCGGGCAGACCGCGATCCAGGTGCCAACGCCAACCCGCGAGCGCGCCAAGGTGATGGTCACGATCTGGCAATCGCCGTGCCCGGCGCGGATCGCCGACGCCGCTGCCAATGACTGGATCAGCCGCGTCATCGGCCACCCGGCGCGCTTGGTGTACCTGGACGACGACTGCCTGCGCGGGGTTGCCCCAGCCTGGTCCGAACCCGGCGATCAGGTGAGTTTTGCTGATGGTTTTCCGTTATTGTTGATCGGCAGCGCGTCGTTGGATGAGCTCAATCGGCGGCTGCCACAAGCGGTGACGATGGCGCGCTTCCGCCCCAATCTGGTGGTGCAAACGGCGCTTCCGTTTATCGAAGACAGTTGGCGACAAATTGCGCTCGGCGGGGTGCGGTTGGCGGTCAGCAAGCCCTGCACGCGCTGCGTGCTGACCACCGTGGATCCGGCGACCGGCGTCAAAAACGGCAACGGCGAGCCACTCAAAACCTTGGCCTCGTTTCGGCGCACCGCGCTCGGCATTTGTTTCGGCCAAAACCTGATCCCGCGCAGTGTTGGCCGCCTGCAAATCGGTGACCGGCTCAGCGTTCTGGCCTAGGCGGTTGCACCTTGCCAACGCGAGCATTTGCTCTATCTGCCCAGCCTATGGTCGGCCGGATATCACGGTGCGCCGTTGGCCGCATCGATTACTCACGCGCAGCAGCATTCCGCCGATGGTGTTGACCCGGCCAACGCCCGGGGCAGGCAACTCAACGACGCGGAAGGTCGCTGCCCAACCGGCGGGATAAGCATGGCGACTTTTGATTACATCATCGTCGGAGCGGGCTCGGCCGGCTGCGTGCTCGCCAACCGCTTGTCGGCCAATCCCGCGCATCGGGTGCTGTTGTTGGAAGCGGGGCCGCGCGATTGGCATCCGTTTATTCATATGCCGGCTGGGCTGGCGAAACTGGTCTCCAAGAAAGGCGTGAACTGGGACTACCACACCGAGCCCGAGGCGGCGCTGGATCAGCGCCGTTTGTGGTGGCCGCGCGGCAAGGTGCTCGGCGGTTCCAGTTCGATCAATGCGATGTGCTACATCCGTGGCAACCCGCTCGACTACGCGGACTGGGCGGCGGCCGGCAATCCGGGTTGGAACTGGGAAGCGGTGTTGCCGTATTTCAAGCGCGCCGAAAACAACGAGCGCGGTGGCGATGCCTGGCACGGTGTCGGCGGCCCGTTCAATGTCGCCGATCTGCGTTACACCAATCGGCTGTCGCACGCGTTTGTGGCGGCGGCGGAAGAAATCGGCCTGGCGCGCAATCCGGATTTCAATGGCCGCGACCAACAGGGTTTCGGCTTTTATCAAGTCTCGCAAAAGGGCGGCCAACGCTGGAGCACAGCGTCGGGCTATCTGGATGGTGTACGCAGACGCCCCAACCTCAGCATTGTCACCGGCGCCCTGGTCCATCGTGTGCAGATCGAAAATGGGCGCGCCGTCGCGGTCGAGTATCAACGCCATGGCCAGAAACACCGGGCCGATGCCGCCGGCGAGATCATTCTCTGCGGTGGCGCGATCAACTCGCCGCAGTTGTTGATGTTGTCAGGCGTTGGCCCAGCCGCCCAGTTACGCCAGCACGGCATTGCCGTCGGCATCGATTTGCCGGGGGTCGGCCAAAACCTGCACGACCATTTGGACGCTTGCCTGGTCTATCGCTGCACCCAGCCGATCACCTACGACAAAACCAACGAAATATTGGCCGGCCTGCAATATTTTCTGTTCAAGCAGGGCCCGGGTACCTCCAATATTGCCGAAGCCGGTGGCTTTGCACGGACCCTGATGGCGCCGGATTCGCGACCCGATGTGCAATATCACTTTGTCCCCGCCATCCTCGATGACCACGGTCGTCATCGCGTTGCTGGCTATGGATTCACCCTGCATTCCTGCCACTTGCAACCGCGCAGTCGCGGTCATCTGGAACTGGCCTCGGCCGACCCTGCCGTCAAGGCGAAACTGTTCGGCAACTATCTGAGCGATGCCGAAGATTTTGATCGCCGCACGCTGGTCGAAGCGGTGCGGCTATCGCGGCGGCTACTGCACGCGGGCGCCTTTGATGCGTTTCGCGGAGCGGAAATGTTTCCCGGTGACAACGATGATTCGGACACCGCCATCAGCACTTTCCTAAGGCGCCGATGCGAGACCGTTTATCACCCGGTGGGCACCTGCCGCATGGGCAACGACCCGCTGGCCGTGGTCGATGCCGATCTGCGCGTGCACGGCGTGGCGGCGCTGCGCGTGGTCGATGCTTCGGTCATGCCAAAAATCACCTCCGGCAACACCAACGCCCCGACGGTGATGATCGCGGAAAAGGCGAGCGAGCTGATTTTGCGGTAGTAGCGCGCTGTCGTGGGCGCGACCAGCAGGGTCGCGAACGATATGCCTGTAGAGACATCCGACAATAAAGTGTTCGCGCAGCTGCGGGGCATCCGTTGGTGGAGATCGGGTGCGAACCAAAGTGGCGGACTGCGGCTGACTATCGCGATCGCCAGTGGCGCACGCAAAAGTCAGCCGCCCCTCAGTTGGCCTGGTAATCCATCGAACGACTTGGCTACCAGCCGCGAGTGATCTGTTCGCCGCCCAGGGATTGGGTATTGTTGTTCTGGTTGCAGTCGTCATTCTGCGTGTTGGCGTCGATATAGATATCCGGGTCGTAGCTCAGCCGCAGCGTGAACGTGGCCGGAAACTCGAGCGCCGTGTCCCACGCCAGATCGTGGACAAGGGTGAGGTTGGCACCGGCTGCGAGATTGGAAATATTGCGCTGAACCAGCGTGCTGGCACGGCGTTCGCCGGGGATTTGTTGCTCCAGGCTGACGATGACTTGGCGTGGGTCGGAAACAAACGCCACAGTGCCCAGGTTGCGGATCGTGCCGGTCAGGCGAACCCGCCCTTTCGTTGGATCGCGGTCGCGTGACAACACTTGGAAGGTGAGGCTTTGCGCAGCGGGATCACGGCACTCTCTGGCCGCCGGGATCGGTGCCTTCAGTCTGGGTTGCAGCGCTTGCCGCTGCCGGTCGGTAAGCGGCGTGGTGTTTTTGATCGGGGCCACGGTCTTGGTTGGCGCCACGGTCTTGGTTGGCGCGAGCCCCGGCGCAGGACCCTTGGGTACCGGCTCGCCAGCCATCAGCGCGCTGCTCGCCAGTAGCAAAGTCACGGCCATTTTCTGCATCCATCTGCGGTTCATGATCTTCTCCTTCGATTGTGTGGATCGGTTCGTGGCACTTCGTTAGAACACCGCCCGGCTGCCACTGGCAGAGCGATCAATGACTCGCGTTTTGCGTCCCCATAGGACGCCGCCGTGCTTTCAATTGTTGGTTTAGCTGATTGCCCGTACGTATTCCGGCACGCCTTCCGGACATCGGTCGGCGCACCCAGGGGGTTCACCTGTTCACCGATAGAGTGCCGGACGCTAGTCCACCGCGCCGATTTGATCGCGATAGCATAATGTGCTATCAATTGCGCAATGAATTCGCAGCAGCGGAAGACTCTGGAAGCGATTTTTGCCAAGCCGACGCCGGCTACCTTGGCGTTTGCTCAAATCGAGACTTTGTTGATTGCTGTTGGCGCGCGGCGGATCGAAGGGCGCGGTTCCCGTGTCCGCTTTGACAAAGACGGCCGGGTCAGCACGTTTCATCGCCCGCATCCAGCCAAGGAAGCCAAGTGCTACCAAGTTGAAGATGCGCGGGCTTTTCTGATTGCCATGGGAGTAAGGCCATGAACAAAATGATGTACCAAGGCTACGCAGCGCGCGTCGAGTTCGATGCCCGCAATAACATTTTTGTTGGGCATATTGCGGGCATCAAAGATGTCGTTGGCTTCCACGCGGATAATGTGGTCGCGTTGCGGGCCGCATTTGCCGAGGCGGTCGATGACTATGTGGAGACCTGCACCAAGCTCGGCAAGCCAGCGCAGCGCGTCGCCAGCGGGAAACTCATGCTGCGCATCCCACCCGAGGCCCACGCGGCGGCGTTGCGCGCCGCCGAGCTGTCTGGCAAGAGTCTCAACCAGTGGGCTGGCGAAGTGCTGCGCCGGGCCGCCCGTAGCTGAGATTGTCGCGGTTCATTGGCTCAGCCCTTGCTGACGCCAGCATTCTTCAGCGCCTCGATGCCGATCAGGTCGATGCTGCCGACCATGGCTTTGAGGGATTCGATACTGTCGGCGTCGCCTTCCACTTTCACCGTAAACCGATCACCGAGCACAATCGAATACTCGCCGCGATGGTCGCTGTTGTCCCACTGCTCGTGGATCAGCCGACCATCGGACTTGTAGGTT
>PEUI01000306.1 GCA_002785585.1 Lysobacterales bacterium CG02_land_8_20_14_3_00_62_12 | reverse complement strand
TTCTGATGGCCAATACCCGATTTCATACCGATACCGCGCTGGCGGATGGGTTGCGTGAACTGTTCACTCAGCTTGAACAGCGGTTGTGCCTACAACGACCGCTGAATGTGTATTTGGCCGGTGGCATGGCGGTTCATCTGTACACCGGAAAACGTGTCACCGATGACGTGGATGCGGAGTTTGCCGGCCGAGTGTTGCTGCCGAGCGACCTTGTGGTCGAAGTTGCTAATGCCGAAGGCTCGACCAATCTCATCTATTTCGATACCCACTACAACCCGATGTTTTCATTGCTGCACGAGGACTATCAAGAAGATGCGATCCAGTTACCTCTTGGCCTGACGCAGCTTCGGGTGTTCGTGCTGACGCCGCTGGACCTTGCGGTCAGCAAGCTCGCGCGATTTGCGGACAATGACCAGGAGGACATTCAAGATCTCGTGCGACTCGGTTTGACCACAGCCGATGCGATCGAACAGCGCGCCAGCAGCGCATTGGTGGCCTACGTTGGGAATCCGGCGGTGGTGAGCTGCAATCTGCGCGATGCCATTGCCCAGGCACGGATGATTGAAATGATTGAACAAGCAAGTGCTGGCAAGTCGAAGCTGGCTTGTTCCGGTGGGCCGACGCGGTGAATCGTTTCGCCGGTTTGTGCGGCTCGCACTTGGGTGGGCGTCTGCAAGTCACCGCCCAAGGCCCGACTTTTTGTCTGCCGTCGCGGACGTGGTTGGCGCAACGCTTTCACCGCATTGAAGGCTAGCCTGGATGGCAGTAACGAAGGCCGCAAACTGTTGTCGTAACTGCTTCGCTTGCTGCGCATTGCCGCCCGCCAACTCGGCAGCGGTGCTGCTGCGCTCGACGCGACGCAATGCCGCGATGTCCTCGTCGCCCAGATATTGTGCCGCGCGCGGAGCAGCAAAACCTAGCTGGTGCGCAACCAACGCGATCCGCATCAAATCTCTGGCGTCTTTTTCGCCCTTGACGGTACCGAAGCGATCTTCGTAGGCACGCAGTTTCAACACGAGCAGTTCTTCAAGGGCAGCAACGCGCATCCGATCATAGACGACGGAGTTCGCGGCCACTGCATCGTAGGGGACGGATAACGACGAGTGGCGTTCGGTGTAAATATCGAACTCAAATGAGTGCTTGAACATCTGGTGTTTGCTAAGTTGCCGATTGGGTGTCAACTCCTCGATGTCCCGCAAGTCGCCCATGTCCGCGAGCGAAATATAGAAGTCGGCATCGTGTGTCGTTTCGGCCAATGACTTGGTGGTGTCGTGATTGATGGCGTGCAGGTAGACGGCGATTCCGCCGATGAATACCGCGCCGTCAGGAAACATCTCGGCGACTTCGCTGCACGCGCCGATGAGTCGTCGAAAATCGTCTGTGTTCATTGGTTTTGTCCTCGGTTTGTCATTTGCGTTATCATAACCAATATGACACTTCCTTTGTTTTTCCCAACTCCAACCTATGTCACGGCCATGGCTGCGCGGTCGCATAAGCGTCCATTGCATGAGTGGTGCGCTTTGGCTGGCGTGCCTTGCCGTGCTTCGGGCGCGTGGACGGAGCGCCTGATCGCTGTGCGTGCTGGTGCGGAGGAGGCGTTGATCGTCATGTCTGGTAGCTGCGGAGCGGTTCAGATCACCACGCCGCGCAGTGGCCTGGTGACGCAGGCACGTTACGTGGTCGGCCTGCTGGCGTATGGGTTGAATGACCTGGTTGCGCGCGAGACCATTCGCGGCGCCCCTTGGGCGAAGCTGCGCCCACCCAAGGGGCGACCCCGCTCAGCACGCGCGCTCACCAATGTGGAGCGCCAGCGCCGCTATCG
>PEUI01000171.1 GCA_002785585.1 Lysobacterales bacterium CG02_land_8_20_14_3_00_62_12 | reverse complement strand
GACCCTTGCCGTCGGCGTTTTCCGTGGCAATTGGGCACACTGGTTTGCTAACGTCGCTGCAAATTGCGCATGATCGGCGTTCGCGCTTGCCCGTTGGCGCCCATGTCGCCGCTATCGAGTCTCTATGCACACCCGTAACGATCAGACTTCATCCAATTTGCTGCAAACGCCGCCTGCGCTGTTGGCGCGGCCCTGGGTGGTGCTGAAATTTGGTGGCACCAGTGTCGCTTCGGCGTCGCGTTGGCAATCCATTGCGGCGCTGGTTACGGAGCGGATCAGTGCCGGATGGCGGCCGCTGGTGGTGGTTTCGGCATTGGCTGGGGTGACCGATGGGTTGCTCGGTATCGTCCGCGTCGGCGCCGAGCGCGTCGCGGCGCAAGCCCTGGCGAAGACGATTCGTGATCGCCATTTTGCGCTGGCCGCCGAGTTGGGCATGGCGGTGCCGGACGCTACCGCCGCTTGGCTGGATCGGCTCGATGCCTTGATCCTCGATCCGCGTGCGGCGGTGGCCGCCTTGTCTTGGCAGGCAGAATTGCTGGCGATCGGCGAGCTTGCCAGCAGTTCATTCGGGGCTGGCTATTTTCAGCACAGCGGGCTCTCGGCGGCTTGGCTGGACGCGCGCGATTGGCTGTGCGCCACACCGACGCCCAATGCCAGTGACTGGGCCGCTTGGTTGTCGGTGAATTGTGCCAGCCCGCCGTCACCGGCGTCGGCTGCCGGGCTTGCTGCAGGTGCCGAAGTCTGGATTGCGCCGGGCTTTATTGCGCGCAATGCCACCGGCGCGACGGTGGTGTTGGGGCGCGGTGGTTCGGATACTTCGGCGGCGTTGCTGGGGGCCATGCTGGGTGCCGCGCGGGTCGAGATCTGGACCGATGTGGCGGGCATGTTTTCGGCCGATCCGCGGCTGGTGCCGGAGGCGCGATTGCTCGCGCGCCTGGATTTCGAGGAGGCCACCGAGATCGCCACCACCGGCGCCAAAGTATTGCATCCGCGTTCCCTGGCACCGCTGCGCGATGCCGGCGTGCCGCTGTGGATCAAGGATACGCGGCGACCGGAACTGGCCGGCACGGTGATCGATCACCCGTCGCCGACCGAGCCCGGCCGGGCATCGGGCACGGCGGCGTCGGTGAAGGCAATCAGCCAGCGGCGCGGCATCATGCTGGTGGCGATGGAATCGATCGGCATGTGGCAGCAGATCGGTTTTCTGGCCGACGTGTTTGCCGAGTTCAAGCGCCACGGTCTCTCGGTGGATCTGATCAGTTCGGCCGAGACCAATGTCACCGTGTCGCTCGACCCGACCGAGAACCTGGTCACCACCAATGTGTTGGAAGCGCTGTGCAGCGATCTGGCCAAGGTCTGTCGGGTCAAAGTGATTGGACCTTGCGCGGCAATTACTTTGGTCGGTCGGGGTATGCGTGGTTTGTTGCCGAAATTGTCCGGGGTTTGGACCGAGTTTGGCTCCCTGCCGGTGCACTTGGTGAGCCAGAGTTCGAACAATCTGAATCTGACCTTTGTTGTCGACGAGGCGCTCGCCGAGGGCCTGGTGGCACGCGTGCACGAAAGTTTGATCGGTAGCCACGCGCTGCTGGCCGAAGACGCCAGCGTGTTTGGTCCGAGTTGGCGCGAGCTGTATCAGGCCAGCACCGAGCAGATCGCACCGGCGTGGTGGCGGCAACGCCGCGCGGCTTTGCTGGCGCTGGCGGCAGAGCGCACGCCGCGCTATGTCTATGACCTGGCCAGCGTGCGCGCGCGCGGCCAGGCGTTGC
>PEUI01000261.1:3822-8312 GCA_002785585.1 Lysobacterales bacterium CG02_land_8_20_14_3_00_62_12 | reverse complement strand
CAAAGCGCGCCAGGCGTGTCGACTTTCCGGCTTGCCAGCGCTGGCCGATGACTCCGGATTGATCGTGCCGGCACTGGCCGGGGCTCCCGGCCTGATCAGCGCGCATTACGCCGGCGCTGACGGCAACAGTCAAGCCAATAGGGACCACCTGCTGAAAGCCATGCAGGCGCTACCCGCAGCCCAGCGGTCGGCGCATTTTTACTGCGTGCTGGTGCTCATGCGCCATGCCAGCGACGCCCAACCATTGATCGCCAGTGGCAGTTGGTACGGCCGTATTTTGTCGGCACCGCGTGGTAGCGCGGGCTTTGGCTACGACCCGATTTTTTTTGACCCCGCGCAAGGCAAATCCGCAGCGGAAATGAGCAACGCTGACAAAAATCGGATTAGCCATCGCGGCCAGGCGATGCGGCAACTTCGCGGCCTGTTGATCGCAGCCGCCGAGCACGGCGGCACCGACCCAACATGATCGCCGACCCGCAGATCGCGCTCTACGTCCACATTCCCTGGTGCGTGCGCAAATGTCCCTACTGCGATTTCAATTCGCACGAACTGCGCGGCGAGCTAGAGGAATCCGCCTACGTGGCCGCCCTACTGGCGGACCTGGACGGCGATCTAAATGATTTCGGGTTCCTCGCCGAGCGCCGCATCGGCACGGTTTTTTTCGGCGGCGGCACCCCCAGTTTGTTGACCCCGGCAGCGATCGCACGGGTGCTCGACGGTGCCCGCCGGAGGCTGCCTTTTGAAGCCGATTGCGAGATCACGCTGGAAGCCAATCCAGGCACCATCGAGCACGGACGTTTTGCTGGTTTTGCCGAAGCCGGCATCAATCGCGTGAGTATCGGCGTGCAAACTTTCGACAACGACGCGCTGGCCCGTCTCGGCCGCATCCACAACGCCGATGAAGCGCGGCGCGCCGTGCTCGAAGCCCAGGACGCCGGCATCGCCGAGATCAATCTGGATCTGATGTACGCCCTGCCCGAGCAAACGCTGGCCACCGCCGAGTTCGATATCGAGCAAGCCATCGGGCTCGCGCCAACGCACATTTCGCACTACCAGTTGACGCTGGAACCCAATACCTTGTTTGCCGCACGTCCGCCGCGATTGCCCGACGAAGACAGCGCCTGGGACATGCAGGAAAGCGGCCAACGCCGCTTGGCCGAAGCCGGCTTCGCGCAATACGAGGTCAGCGCCTACGCCCGCCCCGGCCACGCCTGTCGGCACAATCTCAATTACTGGCAATTTGGCGATTACTTGGGCATCGGTGCCGGTGCCCACGGCAAACTGAGCGATCCAGCCAACGCCCGCATCCTGCGCCCGTGGAAAAAAAAGCTCCCGCGCAGTTATTTGCAGCACGCCGCAACGGCAGCACGATTGGGTGGCTGCGAACCGGTGGCGCAGGAGCTGCTCGCCTTCGAATTCATGCTCAACGCCCTGCGTTTGAATGCCGGGTTTGGCTGGAAAACATTCACCGACCGAACCGGTCTGGATCGCGCCGATATCGCACCGATGCTGGCCCAAGCTGAGGCCCACGATTGGCTGCTAAGCGATGCCGAAGGCGCCCGCCCGACCGAACTCGGACGGCGCTTCTTGAACAACCTGATCGAATTGTTTTTGCCTTGATTTGCCGCTTTGAAGCTAGTCGGCAAGATCGGTGGTGAAGCAGGCAACGCCCAGCGATCCGGCTACTGGTTACATTGCTTCGGGCACCATGTCGATGGCGCCGCAGGGGCACTCGGTTGCGCAGACGCCGCAGCCTTTGCAGTAGTCGTAGTTGAATTCAAAACCCCGGCCGGGGCCGAGTTTGATGACGGCGTTGTCGGGACAGACGCCGTAGCAGTTGTCGCATTCGAAGCAGTTGCCGCAGCTTAGGCAGCGGCGCGCTTCAAACAGGGCGTTGGCTAGGGTCAGGCCGCCCTGCACTTCGTCGAAACTGCTGGTGCGCCGGGCGATGTCGAGCTGGGGTCGCACGGTCTTCGGGGCATCGCTGTAATACCAGGGGTTGATGCGATCAAAGCTGGCGGGCGCCGATTTGGTGGTGGTGGAGACGACCGCACCGCGTAGCCAGGCGTCGATGTGGATGGCAGCTTTTTTGCCATGACCCACCGCCACCGTGACATTGCGTTCGGTCGGCACCATGTCGCCGCCGGCAAACAGACCCGGGTGGCCGGTCATCATGGTGATCGGATCGACTTGCACGACGCCCGCTTTCAGCACCAGGCCGGGTACCTGGTCGAGCAGCGACAGGTCGACGTCCTGACCCAGCGCCAGAATCAGCGAATCGGATTCCAGCGTTTCCAGCTCACCGGTGGGCTGCGGCTTGCCGTGTTCGTCCAGGATCATTTTTTCGATGGTCAGCGCGCCGCCTTCGGCGCTCTTGATGGTGGACAGCCACTTGACCATGACGCCCTCTTGCAAGGCTTCTTCCACTTCAAAATCGTGGGCCGGCATTTTTTCGCGGGTGCGGCGGTAGACGATGATCGCCTCGGTCGCGCCCAGGCGTTTGGCGGTGCGGGCGACGTCGATGGCGGTATTGCCGCCGCCATAAACCACCACCCGACGGCCGAGCATCGGTGGCTCTGCGCCTTCCATGGAGCGCAACACCGCCACCGCATCGAGGATGTGGGAGGAATCTTTGGCCGGGAGGTAAGCGCGCTTGGCGATGTGCGCGCCGACCGCGAGAAAGGCCGCGTCAAAGCCGCCGTCGTGCATCGTTTGCACGATATCGGTGACCTTGGTGTTGAGCTGCACGTTCACCCCGATGGCGACGATGCGCTGCATTTCGGCGTCCAGCACGGTACGCGGCAATCGGTATTTGGGAATACCAAAGCGCATCATGCCGCCCAGCAACGGACCGGCCTCGATCACCGTAACGGCGTGGCCCAAGCGCCGCAGGTGATACGCCGCCGACATGCCCGAGGGGCCGGCGCCAACCACCAGTACGTGTTTGCCGGAGACCGTTTTCGGCGGATCGAACTGCCAATTTTCCTGCAACGCCTGGTCACCCAGAAAGCGTTCCACCGAGTTGATGCCGACGCTCGCATCGAGCTGACCCCGGTTGCAGACGTTTTCGCAGGTGTGATAGCAGACCCGGCCCATGATTGCCGGGAACGGGTTGTCGCGCGTGAGCTGGCGCCAGGCCGATTCGTAGTCACCGCTTTCGGCATGAAACAACCAGCCCTGGATGTCTTCGCCAGCGGGACACTCGGCATTGCACGGCGGCAAGCGCTTCACATACAGCGGGCGCTCGGTGCGCCAGCTACCGGTTTTATTGGCCAATGATGAGCCGGGATCGAGGGTGATGGCGAAGGGCTTTTGCATGGTCATTGGCTCCGCTCGGGCGCCAGCAGATGGAACCGCCGAATGTTGCGGTCGGCATCGGCCTGGATCTGGGCAATCAGGTCGGGGCGACCTGGGCCGGCAAACAAATGGGCGAAGCGCTTTTGCGGTTTGAGATATTCCTCCACCGCTACCCGATGCCGAATCTCGGTGACGCGGGTGACTTCACCGTGCTCCGCCTCGAACACCGGAAAAATGCCAGTCTCGCGCGCCAGTCGCGCCAGCTTGATGGTGTCGCTGCTGGCCGCGCCCCAGCCCAGCGGACACGGCACCAGGATGTGCAGATAACGCGCGCCGTGCACGCTCATGGCCTTTTCCACTTTGGCTTCCAGGTCGTGCAGATCGGCCACGGTAGCGGTGGCGACGTAGGGAATCTCATGCGCCATGGCGATCCGTGGCAGGTTCTTGCCCTGGCCAAACTCGGCGCCGGGATTCGGGCCCACTGCCATCGTGGTGGCGGTACGCGCCGCTGGCGGAGTCGCCGAACTGCGCTGCACGCCGGTGTTCATATAGGCCTCGTTGTCGTAGCAGATATAGAGCACGTCGTCGTTGCGCTCGAACATGCCAGACAGACAACCGAAGCCAATGTCGGTGGTGCCACCATCGCCGCCCTGCGCAATCACCCGCACCGCGCTCTCGGCCAATCCGGCCTTGCGCGCCTTGACCTTGAGCGCCGCCGCAATGCCGGTGCCGACCGCTGCGGCGTTGCCAAACAGGGAGTGGATCCAGGGCAATTGCCAGGAGGTTTCCGGGTACGGCGTGGAAAACACTTCCAGGCAGCCGGTGGCATTGGCCGCGATCAGTTGGCCTTGGGTGGCGCGCATCGCCGCGTCCACCGCGTAGCGTGCGCCAAGGGCTTCGCCGCAGCCCTGACAAGCGCGGTGGCCCGAGTTCAGCGAGTTGTTGCGCTCGATGGAGGATTGCACGCTGCGCTGTTCGGGCTGCAACAAGCGATTGCCCACGGTGAAGGTGCCGGTTTGATAAAACTTGATGGCTTGGGTCATCTCATCCCCCCTTGATGGCAATGGCGCCGACATCGCGCAATCGGATATTGCGGCAATCGGACCGCTGCGGCGCTTCGCGCTGCCATTGGCGAATTCATTTCAGACCACCTTGATGGCAATGGCGCCGACATCGCGTAACAGGTTCTCGGC